>NZ_JBMDIS010000005.1:0-222747 GCF_057808775.1 Pseudomonas sp. FG86
TTACAGGCGATGTGTTTTTAACTGACACACCGCGGTGCCTGGTTTTGGGGCTGCTTCGCAGCCCAACGCGGGGCAAGCCCGCTCGCCACAACGGCCCACTCCACAACAGCTAGCTCGCCACAGGAAACGCGGTGAGCGTTCAGCTCAGGCGAAAACGCGCGGTGTTGTCACTCAGGGCACGGCTGCCCTTGCTCAGCGTATCCGCCGCCTGGTTCACTGCCCGCGCGCCGTCGAGCAAGCGCCCTGCCGCCTGGTCGACCTGTTGGATATTGCCGCTCACTTCATCCGCCGTGGTGGCTTGTTCTTCCACCGCCGCCGCAATCTGCGCCAGGGTGTCGGTGACGTTCTGCACAGCCCCGGCGATCTCGCCCAGCCGCGTGCCCAGCCCGGTGACGGACTCGGCATCGGTCAGCGCCTGTTCGCAGGCGGCGCCCATCAGCGTGACGGCCTGGCTGACCGTGGCGCGCAGGCTGTCCACCGTGCTGGCGATCTGCGCGGTGGAGGCCTGGGTGCGTTGTGACAGGCTGCGCACTTCATCGGCCACCACGGCAAAGCCCCTGCCCTGCTCGCCGGCGCGAGCGGCTTCGATGGCGGCGTTGAGCGCCAGCAGGTTGGTTTGTTCGGCGATGCCGCGAATGGTGTCGACCACCGATTGAATCTGCTGGCCCTGCTGGCTCACTTGCTCCAGGGCGTTGGCCGTGTCGGTCAGGCGCTGGTTGAGCTGCTGGATGCTCGCCGTGGTGCGCAGGCTGTCGCGGCTGCTGTCTTCGGCGATGCGCCGGGTCTGCTGGGCGCTGCCGGATGCTTGCTCACAGCTCTTGGCGACGCCCATGGAGGTGGCGGCCAACTGCGTGGCGGCGGCGGCGATCTGGCTGATCTGGTGTTGCTGGTCTTCGACGTCGCCGAGGGTGCTGCTTGATTGCGTATTGAGGGTGAGCACGGCAGAACCGAGCTGCTGGGTCTCGTGGTTGACCCCGAGCAGGCTGGTGCGCAACTGCACCACCGCCACGTTGAGCGCGGTGCTGATGACCGCCAGTTCGTCGCGTCCTTCCACCGCCACTTCCACGCACAGGTTGCCGTCACGCAGGGACTCGGCCAAGGTGGTGATACCGCTGGCACTGCGGCGGATCGAGGCTTGCAGGCACATGAACAGGTACAGCGCCGCCAAGGCCAGCAGGCTGAACGTCGCCACTACAGGGATGAACTGCTGAAGGGAACGGTCGTGGTAATAGCTCAGGCGCGCTTCCAGTGAGCCCAGCGACTGGTTGCGCAGCGCGCCCAGGCTACCGAGCATGGCGTCGACACTGCGCTCGAAACCGGCGGGATCGAGCTTGATGCTGCCGCCGAACACGCCATCGTCAAGCACTTTGAGCTCGCTATCCAGCAATTGCAGGCTGTTGTCGTACTGGGCGATCCAGGGTTCCAGGCCAGGGTATTGCTTGGCCTTGAGCGAGGCCGTCGCCTTGACCAGTTGCTCCCGCGCATCGCCGATGCGGCTGCGCAGGTCACGCATCTGCAAACGGCTTTGCAAGGTGAACTGCCCCGAGGCGACGGACGACTGACCCACACTGGCCATGCGCCCGATACGCTCGATCAGGTCTGGCGTTTGCTGGGTGGAAATCTGCATCAGCAGGTAAGTTTCCAGCCAGGGATCGAGGATCAGGCCGGTGTCGAGGGCAATCTGCTCGCGCAGGGTTTGCAGGGCGGTCAGGGCCGAGGTGAAGCGGTCGTAACCGTCCGGCCACCAGCCCACCGTGCGCAGGGATTGCACGTCCATGCCCTTGACCGTTGCCTGCAACGCCTCGAAGCGGGCCAGGGTGTCAGCGCTGACGCCCTGCGCCTTGAGAGCATCGCCCAGGGCTTGCAGGCTTTGCAGGATCAGCGGGTTATTGGCATCCACCTTGTCCATCGCCACCTTGGCCGCAGGCGTCGGTTCACGCAGCAGGTCCAGGGCTTTCCAGCGCGACGCCAGGTTGCGCTGGGCGGTCAATTGGCCATCCAGCGAATCCAGAGCCAGCAGTTGGTGAACGCCGGACGTTTCGCTGGAAATCACCGCTAATTTATCGCGATAGTCCAGCCCGATCATCCACAGGCTCCCGGCCAGGGGCAGCATGAACAGAATGAATAAAATCTGGAACTTGCGCGCAAAACCAAAACGTCCGAGCAGGCGGATACCGGGTGATAAAAGACTGTGCATGGCCGACCACTCCCCAAAACAACCCACGCGGTACAACGCAGGGAAAAACCATGAAATGACTAACGGCAAAATGCCATGTCATTGATTGGGAAGGCTCAAGCAAGATACGGGCCGTCGGCATGAGGCCCGCGGATAGGCAGTGTGCGGCTGAATAACGGGCACGGCGCGCACGAAAATGGGGCGAAAGCACTCAGGTGCGCTGGGCAAACTGTAACCGCTCTTTACGCCCCTTTCGCTTATTCGCCGGCGGGCGACGCATTTACCTGCATGTACTGGCTGAAATTGTTGATGTGGTCATCCAGATTGTCCTCAAGCATCAGCCGGTATTGCTCGGTGAAATACTTCAACAGCGCTTCGCGCGCGTCGGCCATCTCCGCCCCGGACTTGAAACTGCGCGCGCTGGCCCAGGCATTGAAACGCGTGGTCCCGAAGGTCATCGAGGCGCTGACCTGGCCGATGTTTTCAAGGGTCTTGAGTTGCTCGTTCGACAGCTCGATATGGGCGTCGGCGCGGTCGTAGAAGGCTGAGTCGGTGGCGTCTGCCATGGTGGGCTTCCTTGATGAATCGTTGAATTGAGTTCAAGCCAGCAACGCGGTAATCCACTGCACCTGCTGGACAAGTTCCTGCACCTTGGCCTGCGGCACTGCCTGCCGCGCTTGCTGGAAACTGGCCAGGGTCTTGTGTTTCTGGCGCAGCAGGCGTTGCCATTTGGCCAGGAACACCGGGCTGCGCGCCTGCATCAGCAGCGGGCCGAAGTACAACGCCTCGGCACTGTACACCACCGGTTCGGCACGTTCGGCGACGATGATTTCGTAGTAGAAACGGTTTTCCTGCAACAGCTCCTCGACCAGGATGCGGTAGCCATTGTCCATCAGCCATTGGCGCAACGGTTGCTCGCCGCCGTTGGGTTGCAGGATCAGACGCTCCTGCCCGCTGAGGTTCGCCGTGCCGCTGGCGAGGATGTCACGGATCGTCTCGCCGCCCATGCCGCACAGGCTGATGGCGGTGATCGCATCTGCCGGCGTGACGGCCGCCAAGCCATCGGCCAGGCGCACGCTGACTTGCTGCTCCAGGCCATTGTCGCGCACGGTCCGTTCCGCCGCGTGGAAGGGCGTCGCCGCCACCTCCCCCGCCACCGCTGCTGCGATCACACCGCGACGCATCAACGCCACCGGCAGGTACGCGTGGTCCGAGCCGATATCCGCCAACCGCGCCCCAGGCGGCACATGCGCCGCCACGCGTTCCAGGCGGGTGGAGAGTGTGTGTTCGTTCAACTGAGGTTCCTTCTTCACCGCGAATGTCAGTGCGAGCGGCGCATCATGCTGGGTGAAGAAGATGAGGTAAAGGCTGGCGCCTGAAAACACGGCCGGCCTTGCCATTCAATGGCGCACAAACCCCACTACCCGCGCCAACATCCGATCACACGCCTCCAGTTGCGCCAGGCTGATAAATTCATCGGCCTTGTGCCCCTGTTCCATGCTCCCCGGCCCGCACACCACCGTGGGGATCCCCACCTGGTCAAACAGGCCGCCCTCGGTGCCAAAGGCGACGGTGCCGTAGTCTCGAGAGCCGCAAAATTGCGCGACCCACTCGGCGGCCTGGCTTTCCAGCGAGGTCACCAGGCCGGGGTAGCTCGACAACTCGCTGAAGCCGATCGCGCACTGCGCACTCACCGCCTGCATTGCCGGTAGCAGGGTGTGCTCGGCGTACTCACGCAGTTGGTTGGCCACCTGCCAAGGGTCATGGGCCGGCAGCGAGCGCACTTCAAAGTCAAACGTGCACTGCTGCGGGACGATATTCAGCGCCTTGCCGCCGCTGATCACACCGGTCTGCACCGTGGAGAACGGCGGCTCAAAACGCGGATCCAGCTGCGCCGGCGCCTTGAGTGTTTCGCCGAGCCGTACCAGTTCACTGATCAAGCGCGCCGCGTATTCGATGGCATTGACGCCCGACGGCGCATACGCCGAATGACACGCCGCACCGTGTACGTCGCAACGCATGGCCAATTTGCCCTTATGCCCCAGCACCGGCTTGAGTTCGGTGGGCTCGCCGATCACGCACAACAGCGGCTTGACCGGTTGGGCCTGAAACCTTTCGATCAACGCCCGCACACCCAGGCAGCCCACTTCTTCGTCATAGGACAGCGCAATGTGCACCGGCATGCGCAACGGCGCCTGTACCAGCGTTGGCACGCAGGCCAGTACGCAGGCGATATAGCCCTTCATGTCAGCCGTGCCACGCCCGTATAACCTGCCGCCCTGTTCCGTCAGCTCGAACGGCGCCACGCTCCAGCGTTGGCCGTCCACCGGCACCACATCGGTATGCCCGGACAACACGATGCCCGGCACATCTGCCGGGCCAATGGTCGCCAGCAGGTTGGCCTTGCTCTTGTGTTCGTTGAATAACAGTTCACAGGCAACGCCGTGGCCCTGCAAATAGGTGCGCACGAAGTCGATCAGCGCCAGGTTGGATTCGCGGCTGGTGGTGTCAAAGCGCACCAGTTGCGCCAGCAGGTCACGGCTGTGGTTCATCGGTCGTCTCCCGGCACCGCATAGCCCGGTGCAAGGTGCGGGTTGAGGGCGCGGTCGAGGTAGTCCTGCAGTTGCGGGCGATAGGCCTGCCAGAGCTGGTCGAGGCCGCCAATCGGGTCTGTATCGGCCCAGTCCACACGCAAGTTGACGATAGGCCACGGCAGGTCATCGACCACCACCAGGGCCGCCGAATGCACCGGCCCGGCTTCGCCGCCCTCGGCCTGGCCGGCGTGCATCGCGGCAAGCAGCCGCTCGGCCAGGTGCCCGCTGGCGTGCTCGAACGCGCGTACCATGGCGCTGATCACTGCGCGATTGGCCAGCATATTTCCGGCGGCAACACACTGCTCCCCGCTGACCGCGTCGTGAATGCCCAAGGTATGGGCACCGCTGTAATGCGCAGTGCGCCCCTGGCTATCGATCACCGTTACTTGACGATATTCACCGTGCTCCTGGCCGGCAAGCACCGCGCCAAGCGCCTCACTGGCTGCCATGCCCTGCTCCAACACGTCCAGCACCTGCGGCCCCAGGCTCGGCAAGGTGATGTTCTGCGAGGCCACCGCGCCCACGCCGGGCCGCAGCCATGGGCAACGAGCGCCCACCGCAATGCTCGACGAGCTGATTGCTATACCCAACTGGCCCGTTTCGGCGCAGCGGGCGACAACGGAAAAAGTCATTGAGCGCTCCTCAATCGAGTACCGAGGGGTCGGCGTCGATCATCATCTGCTTCATTTCTTCAAAGTGCCGGCGTGAGAAATCCGCAATGCCTTCCCAACTTCGTGCGGTTTTCTCCGCGACTTCATCGGACAACACTCGCAGCGGCTGCCCCGTGGACCACGCTGTGACGAGGATCTGGCAGGCGCGCTCCAGGGTCCAGATATCGTCGAAGGCTTCACCGATGGACGAGGCCGTCACCATCACGCCGTGGTTGCCCATCAGCAGGCGACGCTTGCCGTCGAGCAAGCCGGCCAGGCGCGCGCCTTCGGCCTCGGTGTCGGCCATGCCGCCGTAGAGTTCATCCACCGCGACACGGTTGAAATAGCGCGCGGTGTTCTGGTCGATCGGCGGGATATGCGGTGTGGCCAGGCACGCCACCGCCGTGGTGTAGACCGGGTGCAAGTGCAGCACAGCACGGGTGTGCGGCAGCAGGCGGTGGATCTGCCCGTGGATCGACCAGGCGGTGGCGTCCACGTGCGGGTGCTCGGCACAGGATGAGTCATCAGCGTTGAGCAGCAACAGATCGCTGGCCCGGATCCTGGAGAAGTGCTTCCACTTCGGGTTGAGCAAAAACTGTTTGCCATCGGCCGACACGGCGGCACTGAAGTGGTTGGCCACGGCCTCGTGCATACCCAGGTGGGCAATGATGCGAAAGGTCGCCGCCAGGTCGATGCGCGTTTGTTCTTCGAGGGATAACGCCATGGATCGGTCTCCGCAGGGCGCGGCCGCAGCGGACTGCGGCGCGCGGGTCAGGTTACTTGGGCATCAACGCCGCAATGTCGGCATCGGTCGGCGCCTCGAAGTTGTATTTCTTGAGCAAGGCCGCGTACTCAGGCGTGGCGCGGTATTTGTCCAGGCCGTCGAGCAGGGCTTTTTTCACCGTGTCATTGCCCTTCTTCACGCCGAAGCCGTTGAGCACCGGGTAGATCAACGTGTCGGATGAAATCACCACGCGGTTGCCCAGCTTGTCGATCACACCACGGGCCACGGCCGCGTCGGTGATCTGCGCCTCCACCGCATGCGCAAGCAGCGCCTGGGTGGTTTGCGGGTCGGTGCTGTATTCGCTGATCAGGATCGGCTTCAAGCCTTTGGCCACGCAGTATTCGGCCGACAGTTTGTTCATCTGCGCCAGCCACGAGGTGGCGCCCATGGAGCCGATCTTGTGGCCGCAGAATTCTTCCGGGGTCTTGGGCTGGAACGCACTGTCCTTGAGAGTGAGGATCGACTCGCCGCTCTTGAGGTAGGGGATCATGTCGATGACTTTGACCCGCTCGGCAGTGATGTACATCGACGAATTGGTCACATCGAAACGCCCGGCTTGCAGGCCGGTGATCAGGTTGGGAAAGCGCGTGTCGAGGGTCTCGACCTTGCGCCCCATGACCTTGCCCAGGGCGTCCATGAACTCGATATCAAAGCCCGCCGGCTTGTTGTTATCCATGTACTCGTAGGGGAAGAACGTCACATCGGAACCGGCGACGATCTTGCCTTCCTGCTGGAACGCCGAAGCCGCCAACGAAGTCATCGCAACCGCAGCGCCCAGCAGGCACACGGCAAGGGGGCGAACACTTTTACGAAACGCTGTCATGGTCAATACCTGCAAGGGGGTTGGGAGGTTAGGCAGTGGCAGAATCTTGTCCGGCCTGTTGCACGAAGAACGAGGCGCCACGGGGTTTCTGCGGCAAGCGCAGTTGGTTATCCGTAGAACGCACCACGCCACTTTCTTCGCCGGCCACCAGCAGGCCGGCATGTGCGCTGGGCAGTGGGTTTTCGCCGAATGGCAGCGCGTCTTCAGCGGCGTAGACGCTGATGAAGAGGGTGCGCGGCAGTTCGGTCTCGTTAGGGCTGGAAGCATGTAAAAGCCGCGTGTGCATGAAGCACACGGAGCCGGCCGGGCCGTAGCAGGCCACCGGTTGCTGGCAGTGTTCCTGCACCACCGCATCGTCCACCGCGCCGGTGAAGCGCTGGTTCTGCCAGTGCGACCACAGCGGGCCTTTGTGGCTGCCGGGGATCACATTCAGCGGGCCGTTTTGCGGGGTGACTTCACTGACCATCAGCAACGCAGTGACGATGTCGTCGTTGCTGTGGGGCGTGAACAAAAAGTCCTGGTGCCACTTCACCTGGGTCGCGGTGTGGGGCAGTTTCGAGTTGATCTTGCTGTGGTGGAAACGCGCGCCACCGCCACCAATCAACTGCGCGGAAATCGCCGCCATGCGCGAGTGCAAGGCCACGCGTTCATACACCGTGGAAATCTCGGTGGGCGAGCTGACCCGGCGCAACGAGGGGTGGTCAGGCCGGTGGTCGCCTTCCAGGTCGAAGCGCGCGCGGCCATCCACGGTAGCGCCCCATCCCTGGTCATGGCGCCGGCTCTCTTCGACCCACTGGTCGAAGTCGTGCTGCAGCGCGGCCACTTCGTCCATCGACAACACACCTTCCACCACCAGGTATCCGTCGCGCTGGAACTGCTCGATTTGTGCTTGCTCGATCATTGTCTTTTTCCTGAACGTTAAAGCGATCACGCCAGCGAGACGTCCTTGAGGAACGCCTCCACGCGTGGGTTCTGGCCGCTGCGCAATACCGCGGGCGTGTCGTCGCAGACCACCCGCCCCTTCTCCATGAACACGATCCGGTCGGAGACCTTGAACGCGAAATTCATCTCGTGGGTGACGATCACCATGGTGATGCCCTCCTCGGCCAAGGCCTCGATGACTTGCAGCACTTCGTTGACTTTCTCCGGGTCCAGCGCCGAGGTGGGCTCGTCGAACAACATGATCTGCGGGCGCATCATCAGGGCGCGGGCAATGGCCACGCGCTGCTGTTGGCCGCCGGAGAGTTGGTGCGGGTACTTCCAGGCATGGTCGAGCATGCCGACCTTGTGCAGCAGCGCGTAGGCCTGTTGCTTGAGCTCGTCGGTACGGCCCAGGCGGTGGTATTTGGGCGCCATCAGCAGGTTGTCGAGCACGTTCAAGTGCGGGAACAGGTTGAAGCTCTGGAACACCATGCCGATGTTCAGGCGGTGCTCGGCGTGCTCGGTGTACTGGGGTTTCTGCGCGCCGACCTTGCTCAGGTGAATGAAAGGCTGGCCGTTGATCTGGATCTCGCCGTTGTCCAATGGCTCCAGGCCGTTGAGCAGGCGGATCAACGTGGTTTTGCCCGAGCCGGACGGCCCGATCACCGACACCACTTCACCCGGCTGGATTTGCAGGTTGACCGAGCCCAGCACCTCGATGTCGTTGTAGGCCTTGTGCAGTCGCGTGGCCTGCAGCGCCGACACACCGGTACTCACCGGGCGCTGCAACACGCTGCGCTGTTGTGTGGCCAGGGCCAGCACCGCCGCATCGGGAACGCGCGAGACATTGCGCTGGTTGACGTCGAGAAGGCGCTCCAGGCGTTTGAGCAGGAAGTCGAACACCGTGACGATAAACACGTAGAAGAACGCCACCGCGGCCATGGTTTCGATCACCAGGAAATTCTGCGAATACAGGCGCTGGCCGACCATCAGGATTTCCGTCAGCGAGATCACCGACACCAGCGAAGTCAGCTTGACGATGGAGATGTATTCGTTGGCCAGGGACGGCAATGCCACTCGCAGCGCCTGGGGGATCACCACGCGCCATTGGGTGCCGAAAAACTTCAGGCCCAACGCCCGCGCCGCTTCGCCCTGGCCCTTGGGAATCGAGAGCAAACCGCCGCGATGGATCTCGGCCACGTATGCCGTTTCACAGATCACCAGGGCCAGCAGGCCGGACCAGAACGGGTCGGCCAACACCACCGAGGTGGCGGGCAGCGCCTGGGGCAGGTTGTAGATAAAGATCAGCAGCACCAGCAGCGGCAGGCTGCGGAACAACCAGATATAACCCCGCGCCGGCACGTTGAGCAGCGCGTGCCTGGATTGCTTGGCCAGCGCCAGCAGAAAGCCAAAACCGATGCTCAAGACCCAGGTCAAGGTGCTGAGCTTGATCACCGTCCACGTCGCTCGCCAGAACTCGGCGTCACCCAGCAAACCCAACATGTAGTTCCAGTCAAATGTCATCGTCGCTGTGCCCTGCAGAAAAAAGAAATGGCCGATCGAACGTGCAAAACGTTGATCTGCATCAATGGATTCAGAGTCGTGGCGAGAGGCACTTGGGGTCAATTCGTAAAAGCCGGTCCACTGGGTAGGCAGAACCTACGCAGCGCCTCCCCCACTGTTGAAAACACCCCACATCCACTGTGGGAGGGGGCTTGCCCCCGATAGCCATGGGTATCTACACAATGTTGTATTAGCCAACGCTAACCACGATGCGAAGCGAGCCGCCCTTGATCTTGCTTTTGATCTTGATCTCAGGCGCCCCGTTAAACCACGCTGGCCGCAATTCGACAGTGATTTGGGGGGTAAACCGGCAGGGATGCCGGTTTAGCCGCCCCGCGCCATGGATGGCGCGTGGCGGCGGCCCCCCAAATCACTGTCGGATTGCGGGCACACCGAGCCTGGGCGAGGTGCCGAGTGGTGGGGCAAGAGCCCTTTGCTTACTTTGGGGCTTTTCCAAAGTGAGCCGCCGTAAGGGCGGAACCCTAAGTGGCCGTTACCGCAGCAACGGATATGTACCCGGTCCAAACCAAAAAAATAGTCGGCCCAGAGGCCGCCATCGGGGGCAAGTCGAATCGTCGCACCGCCCGCTCCCACATTTAGGTCGCGATGCGTCAGTTAGATAGTCGTCGGCTCCCGAGCCGTCACGGGAGCAAGCTCCCTCGCCACAGACTCAGGGCCACGCCAAAAGTTGTGTAGATACCCATGCCCCGATAGCGGTGCATCAGCACCCCATCATCCGGCTGCCCCTCCGTAATCGGGAGCCCCCCCTGCCACAATGGGCAGACTGTGTGGTTTGGCTAAAAGGGTGCACGCTGCAATTCAGCGTGCCGCGAACGCCACCTTCTGGTGCGCTCTCAGTTCACACTGCTGAGCGAGCGCACCGCATGGGGGTCAAAAAAGCTCGGCGGCGCCATGCCGGGGATGTACTGGTCGGACACAAACATGCGGCAGCGCTCGGCGAACGCCGACACCACGCGCGACAGCTGGGTGTTGCTCGCAGTGGCATAGCCCAGCTTCATCGGCCGATGCGCCCCGGCCAGGCGCAGGCGGATCACCCGCTTGCCGTCCTGGGACATGTTCGATTTGGGCCGCGCATTCGCGAAGGAATAGCCAATGCCATTGCCCACCATCGCCCGCACCGTTTCCAGGTTGGTGGAGCGCATGATGATGTTCGGCGTGGTGCCCGCCTGCATAAACAGGCTGAGGAAATAGTCGCGGCTCCAGGGCGTGTCGAGCAGCACCACCGGGTACGCTTCCAGGTCCTGCATGCTGACCGCCGACAGGCTGGCCAACGGGTGATACTCGCCGACCATCACATAGGGCGGCAGGTGCGCGAGGGGTTGGAAGTCGATGTCCGGGCTGGTTACCAGGTCGTAGGTCAGGGCGATATCCAGCTCGCCGCTGCGCAGTTTTTCCAGCAGTTCCTCATGGTTGCCTTCGGTTTGGGTCAACCGCACGCCGGGAAACGCGCGACCAAAACCAAACACCAATTCGGGCGTAATCATCGGCGCCAGCGACTCCAGGCAGCCCACCCGCAACGGCCCGCGCACCGTGTTCAATGATTCCGAGGCGATGGTATAGAGGTTGCTCATCTGCTCCAGAATCTGCTTGGCCTCTTGCATCACCAAGCGCCCCACGGCGGTCAGGGAAATACCCTGGGCGTGATGGCGGATAAACAATTGGATGCCCAGTTCGGCTTCCATATGGGTGATCGCCGCCGAGATCGACGGCGATGACACATGAATGCGCTCAGCGGCCGCACTGATGCTGCCCGCCTCTCCCGACGCCACAAAATACTCCAGTTGACGCTGAGTAATACGACTGAGCATCACACCTGCCCCTCAACAATGACTGTGCAGGCGACGTTGCAGGGTTCGTGCCGGGTCCTGCGCGCGCCGATGACCTGCACGGGCTTCGGTTTTTCCTAAGCACTACCCCGCGCAAATGCTGGTTTCGCGAGAACGGAGGCGATGTGAAGCTGAACTCATCCCGCTTACGATGAGTTGCCTGCTATGCCGACCCACACCCGTATCCGCATGTTCAATACCAAAGAAACCTACCCCAACCAGGCGCTGGACAACGACCTGTGCCAGGCCGTGCGCGCCGGCAACACCATCTATGTGCGCGGCCAGATCGGCACCGACTTCGACGGCAACCTGGTCGGCCTCGGCGACCCGCGTGCCCAGGCCGAACAGGCGATGAAAAACGTCAAGCAACTGCTGGAAGAAGCCGGTTCCGACCTGTCGCACATCGTCAAGACCACCACCTATTTGATCGACCCGCGCTACCGCGAGCCGGTGTACCAGGAGGTTGGCAAATGGCTCAAGGGCGTGTTCCCGATTTCCACCGGGCTGGTGATTTCCGGCCTGGGCCAACCCGAGTGGCTGATGGAGATCGATGTGATCGCCGTGGTGCCGGACGATTGGACCGTATGAAGGCGGTGATCGCCCGCGAGCCCGGAGGGCCAGAGGTGTTGCAGTTAGTGCAACGCCCGGTGCCGTCGCCCCAGCCTGGCGAAGTGCTGATTCGTGTCGCGGCCGCGGGTGTCAACCGCCCGGACCTGATGCAACGCAGCGGCTTGCCGACACCGCCCGGCGTCACCGACGTACTGGGCCTGGAAGCGGCAGGCATCGTGGTTGCACGGGGTTGCGATGTGGACGAATTTGCCGTGGGCGATCGCGTGATGGCGCTGCTCAACGGCGGTGGCTACGCCGAGTACTGTGTGGCCGAGGCGGCGCACTGCCTGCCGGTACCCGTGGGCGTGTCATTGCACCACGCTGCCGGCATACCGGAGGCCGCGTTTACGGTATGGCACCACCTGTTTGAACTGGGGCGCCTGCGCAGTGGCGACAGCGTGCTGATCCACGGCGCCGCCAGTGGCGTCGGCAGCTTCGCCGTGCAGTGCGCCCAGGCTGCCGGTGCGCGGGTGATCGCCACCGCTGGCGGCCCGCAGAAAGTCGCGATGCTGCAAGCGCTAGGCGTTTGGCGTGCGCTCGACCGCCACACGGAAGACTTCGTCCGGGTGGTGCAGGACTGCACCGAAGATCGCGGCGTGGACGTGGTCCTGGATAACGTCGGCGGCCCCTACGTGGCGCGCAACCTGGCGGCGCTGGCGATGGGGGGACGGCATGTGAGCCTGTCGTTCCTGCAAGGCGCGCACATCGAGCTGGACCTGGGCCTGTTGATGCGCAAAAGCCTGAGCCTCACCTCATCGTCCCTACGCCCTAAAAGCCACGCCGAAAAAGCCCGCCTGGCGGTGTGCATCCGCTCCCGCGTTTTGCCCTGGCTGGCGTCCGGCCTGGTCAGCCCGCAGCTGCATGCGCAAATCCCCCTCGCCCAGGCTGCCGAAGCTCATCGGCTGCTGGAAGCCAACGCCAATGTCGGCAAAGTCGTGCTGAGCGTCGCGCACTAAGCAGGAGAACCCCATGCCCCACACCGTGTATTTCCTCAATGGGCCCAACGCCAACCTGTATGGGTTGGATAGCAACGGCACCTACGGCAATGAGAGTTTTGCCAGCATCGAAGCACGCTGCCAACGCCACGCCGCCGAACTGGGCTTGAGCCTGGACTTTCGCCAGAGTAACCACGAAGGCGTGCTGGTGGACTGGATTCAAGAAGCGCGCTTGCACGCTGACGCCCTTGTGATCAACGCCGCCGGGCTGAGCTACAGCTCGGTGCCGATCCTCGACGCGCTGCTGGCCTTCGACGGCCCGATCATCGAGGCGCACATGAGCAATATCTGGAAGCGCGAACGCTTTCGGCATCACTCCTACCTCTCCAAGGCCGCCACCGGCGTCATCGCCGGGCTCGGGGCGTTGGGTTACGAACTGGCACTTACCGCCGTGGCCGAGTTGCTCAAGCCTTGAATGCGCACTCGAAAACACAGCAGCTCCCCGCGGGCGCTCGACAACGCTCGCATTGGAACGTCGGCGTCGCTGATAAACCTCTCACTTTCCAGGAAACGCACATGTCAGTAGAAACCATCAACACCCTGGTCGTCGGCGCAGGCCAGGCCGGTGTCGCCATGAGCGAACACCTGTCCCTGATGGGCGTGCCGCATATCGTGCTGGAACGCCACCGCATCGCCGAACGTTGGCGTTCGGAGCGCTGGGACTCGCTGGTCGCCAATGGCCCGGCCTGGCACGACCGCTTCCCCGGCCTGACGTTCGAAGGCATTTCCCCCGAAGCCTTCCCGCCCAAGGAGCGCATGGCTGACTACTTCGAAGCGTACGTCGAGCGGTTACAGGCGCCCGTGCGCACCGGCGTAGAAGTGCACCAAGTGGAGCGCCATGTCGGCCGCCCCGGCTTCAAAGTCACCACCTCGGCCGGCGTGATCGAGGCTGCCAACGTGGTGGCCGCCACCGGCCCGTTCCAACGCCCCGCCATCCCGAACATCGT
Source organism: Pseudomonas sp. FG86 (assembly GCF_057808775.1). Taxonomy (NCBI): domain Bacteria; kingdom Pseudomonadati; phylum Pseudomonadota; class Gammaproteobacteria; order Pseudomonadales; family Pseudomonadaceae; genus Pseudomonas; species Pseudomonas sp. FG86. Next base: position 13,910 of record NZ_JBMDIS010000005.1, read on the forward strand.
CCCCGCCACCGCACCGCTGCACCAACTGCACTCCTCCACCTATAAAAACCCCGGCCAACTGCCCGAAGGCGCCGTCCTGGTAGTCGGTGCCGGCGCCTCCGGCGCGCAAATCGCCGAAGAACTGCAAAAGGCCGGCAAGACCGTGTACCTCTCGGTCGGCGAACACTACCGCCCTCCCCGCGCCTACCGCGGCCGCGACTACTGCTGGTGGCTCGGCGCCCTAGGCCTGTGGGACGAAGTCAAAATCCAGCCGAAGAAAAAACACGTCGCCTTCGCCGTCAGCGGCTACGAAGGGGGCAAGACCGTCGACTTCCGGCGCCTGGCGCACCAAGGCATCCACCTGGTGGGCGTCACCCAGGGCTGGAACGACGGCATCATGACCTTCCAACCGGGCCTGGCCGAGAACGTGGCCGAAGGGGATCGTGCGTATTTTGACGTCCTGCGTGAGGCGGATGCCTATATCGAGTCGAACGGCCTGGCATTTCCACAGGAACCCGAAGCCTGGAAGCTGCTGCCCGACCCGGCATGCCTGATTAACCCGACCCTCAGCCTGAACCTGGCCGAAGCCGGCGTGACCACGATCCTCTGGGCCACTGGCTTCACGTTTGATTTCGGCTGGTTGAAGGTGGATGCATTCGACGAGAACGGCGAGCCGTTCCACAAACGCGGGATCTCGGCGCAGAGCGGCATCTACTTCCTGGGCCTGCCAAACCTGGTGAACCGCGCATCGTCGTTTATCTATGGGGTTTGGCATGACGCGAAGTACCTGGCCGATCACATCGTGTTGCAGAACGAGTACATGGCCTACAAGAAGCCTTAGCGCCTTGCCCCGTAGCCTGCAGTTGCGTCCAGATCCGCCGGTTTGTGCGCTTGAGTGGGACTCGCCGATGTTTATGACTGGCTGGCGTTCACCTTCACTTGTACAAGATCGCCTGATGAATGTCCTCCAGCGCCATGATGCGCTGGGCGGCGTTGAGTTTGATCGCCTCCTTGGGCATACCGAACACCACGCAACTGGCCTCGTCCTGGGCCACCGTGGCGGCTCCGGCCTCGAGCATCTCCTTAAGCCCGCGTGCGCCGTCGTCGCCCATGCCGGTCATGATGATGCCGGTGGCATTCCTGCCGGCGAACTTGGCCACCGAGCGAAACAGCACATCCACTGACGGCCGATGCCGGTTGACCAGCGGCCCGTCGATCACCTGGGCGTGATAATAGGCACCACTGCGGGTGACCATCAGGTGCTTGCCGCCAGGCGCGATCAAGGCCAGGCCGGGCAGGATGCGGTCGTTGTTGCGCGCCTCGCGTACCTCGATCTCGCAGACGCTGTTGAGGCGCTCGGCAAAGGAGGCGGTGAATTTCTCGGGCATGTGCTGCACGATCACCATGCCGGGGCACACCCTCGGCAATGCCGTCAGCACCGCCTCCAGTGCCTGGGTACCGCCGGTGGAGGTGCCAATGGCGACGATACGTTCCGTGGTCTGTGCCATGGCGTGGCCATTGGCGGGCAGGATCGCATCCGCACTGAGCTTGCTGGGCGGGGCCAGTGACGGCGCCGGGCTGGCGGCGCGCTTTCCCAGGTTCTTGACGTTGGAGTTCGCCGCGGCACGGATCGCGGCCACCAACTCGGCCGCCGACTCGATCAGGAAACTCTTCAGCCCGGTCGTGGGCTTGGTGATGATTTCCACGGCACCGGCCGACAGCGCTTGCAGGGAGGTCTCCGCGCCTTTCTGGGTCAGCGAAGAACAGATCACCACCGGCGTCGGCCGCTCGCTCATGATTTTCTTCAGAAAGGTGATGCCGTCCATGCGCGGCATTTCCACGTCCAGTACGATCACATCCGGCCATTCCCGGGCGAGTTTGTCCATGGCAAAGATCGGGTCAGAAGCGGCACCCATCACGTGGATATCCGGTGTATCGCTGAGAATCGCCAGCAGCACCTGGCGCACTACGGCCGAGTCATCGACCAGCAGCACACTGATTTTTTTGTTAGGCATTTTGTTGAAGTGTTCCCATTGGTTGGTGCCGAACCCAGACGTTGCCGTTCCACAGGTCGAACATGATCGTGCGGTAACCGGTACTGCCCATGTCCTGGGCCGCCAAGTGCAGGTGATAGCGCTCGGCCAAGGCCAGCGCCGCGCGAATATTCAGGCTGGCCACGTCCTGCGTCGGCCGCTGGCGTTGCTGTTCGGGAAACATCCTGCCGCCACCGAACAGCTTGACCTGGTAATCCTGTGCCTGCGTGCCATTGAGGTGGGCGTGTTGCACCAGCAGTTCCAGGGCCTCATCGGCATACCTGCCGTCCAGGGACTGATGGTTGCGCAAGCGCCCCGGCAGCATGAAGTGGCACATGCCGCCGATCTGCCGTTGCGGGTGCCAAAAGGTGATAGCTACGCAGGAACCGAGCAAAGTGCGCAGGCGCGTCGGCCGCGTCGCAAAGCTGACCTGCCCAGGTGCCAATACCACTTCGGCCACGCCGACAGGCTTTTTCATGGCTTGCGGTAAATCGACGGTGCCACCAGCTTCAAGGTGTCATTCACACCGTGGAGGCTTTCCGAATGACTGATGATGAAGTAACCGCCGGGCTTGAGCAGCGGCAACAGGCGCGCAACCACCTGGCTCTTGGTCGGCTGGTCGAAATAAATCATCACGTTGCGCAGGAAGATCACCTCGAACTCGCCGAGTGCGGGCAGCGCTTCGTTGAGGTTGACCTGGACAAAATTGACCCGGTTACGCAAGGTCTTGTCGATCAGGAAGGTGCCTTCCTGGCGACCAATGCCCTTGAGGCAGTACTTGGTCAGCAGCGGCTGGGGCAGCGTCTCGGTGCGCTCCATGGTGTAATGACCACTGCGCGCCTTGGCCAGCATCTGGGTACTGATGTCCGAACCGACCACTTCCCAGGGGGTGGTGCCCAGGCTCTCGGCCAGGGTCATCGCCAGGCTGTAGGGTTCTTCGCCCGAGGAGCTGGCCGCACTCCACACGCGAAACACCTTGCCCGGCACGACCTTGGGCAGCACCTGTTGACGCAGGAAGTCGAAGTGCTTGGGCTCACGGAAAAAATAGGTTTCGTTGGTGGTCAGCAAATCCAGGGCAACCTGCAGTTCGCCCGTGCGTTGGTCATTCATGATCAGCTTGAAATACTCACCATAGCTCTGCAGCTCATAGTGCTTGAGACGCTTGAACAGGCGCCCGGCCACCAGGGCTTTCTTGGCCGGCGACAGGTTGATGCCGGCTGCGCGGTACAGCCAGGATTGGAACTGGCCGAATTCACGATCGTCGATAACGGCGGTGTCTGGCATGGTCGGGCCTCAACGCAGGTCAAGGTCGAGAGCCGGCGCCTGGCCGCCCTCGGCGAGGCTGGACATCTCATCGATGGACAGCACCTTGTCCACCTCCAACACAATCACGAACTTGCCGTCGACCTTGGCCATGCCACTGATGAAATCGGCGCGAATCCGCGCGCCGAAGCTGGGCGGCGGCTCGATCTGCGTGGCGGGGATCTCCTGCACGGCAGACACCGTATCGACCAGCAGCCCGATGTCCTGGGGCTGGCCATCTTCGGTACTCGCCTCGATGATGATCACGCAGGAACGCCGGGTGATCGCCGAATTGGCCCGGCCGAAGCGCGCCGACAAATCGACCACCGGCACCACCGCGCCACGCAGGTTGATCACCCCGCGCACAAAGGCGGGCATCATCGGCACCACGGTCAGGCTGCCGTATTCGATAATTTCCTTGATCCCCAGAATGCCGATGGCGAACATTTCGCCGCCAAGCATAAAGGTCAGGTATTGCGCGTCCTCGTCCACCGCAACCGCGGCATGCCGAGTCGTCATCACTGCGCCCATGTCATTCTCCCTGTAGGCCCGCATCGATTCTTGTGATCAGAAGCGGGTGAATTCCGATTCGTCCGGGGCACTGGCCATGCTGTAGGCGAAGGCCTTGCGCGGCGCCTGTGGTTTCGGGCGTGGCGGCTGACGGTTGGGCTTGCTGCCGGGGCTGTCCACGCTGCTGCTTTGAACCGCGGCCTTGGGCGCTGAATCCAGCACGAAGAAGCTCATGGCCTGTTGCAGTTGCTCGGCCTGGCTGCTCATTTCTTCGGCGGTGGCGGCCAGTTCCTCGCTGCTTGAAGCATTCTGCTGGGTCACTTGGTTGAGCTGGGTCATCGCCGTATTGATCTGCGCGACACCCGCGGCCTGTTCCTCGGACGCGGCGCTGATTTCCTGCACGAGGTCGGAAGTCTTGTTGATCGACGGCACCATTTCGTCAAGCAACTTGCCGGCCTTCTCGGCCATGTCCACGCTGCTGGAGGACAGTTCGCCAATTTCCTGGGCGGCGACCTGGCTGCGCTCGGCCAGCTTGCGCACTTCGGCCGCCACCACGGCGAACCCCTTGCCATGCTCACCGGCCCGAGCGGCCTCGATGGCGGCATTGAGGGCGAGCAGGTTGGTCTGGTAGGCGATGTCATCGATGATGCTGATGCGCTGGGCGATTTTCTTCATCGCCACCACGGTCTGTTGTACCGATTCGCCGCCCTCGGTGGCTTCCTTGGCGGCCTTGCTGGCCATGCCGTCGGTGACCTTGGCGTTTTCAGTGTTCTGGTTGATGCTGGCGCTCATCTGCTCGACCGATGCACTGGTTTCCTCGACGCTGGCGGCCTGTTCACTGGTGGCCTGGCTCATCGATTGCGCGGTGGCGCTGACCTCCTCGGAAGCGCTGGCCAGGTTATCGGCGGCGTTGCGCACTTCACCGATGATATGTGCCAGCTTGCCGACCATGTTGCGCATGGCGTTGAGCACCATGCCGGTTTCATCTTTGGCACCCGGCTCGATGTGGGCGTTGAGGTTGCCTTCGGCCAATTGCTCGGCGGCAGTCGCGGCTTGCTTCAACGGACGGGAAATGATCCGCGCAATGAACATCGCCAGGCCCAGGCCAATCAACAAGGCGGCGATCAGCACCGCGATGATCGACACGCGTGCGCTTTCGTACAGCGCCGCGCCCTTGTCACCCGCAATGGTCGCCCCGCCGTCGTTGAGCTCGACCATTTTCTGCAAGCGGCTGGTCACTTCATCGAAATGCTCCTTGGACTCGCCCCTGAGCAAACCGCGCGCCTGGGCTTCCTGATTCTGCCGGGACAGCTCGAACAACTGCTTGCTGGCCGCCAGGTAGGACGCCCAGGCGCTTTTCACGCTGGCCAGGAGCTGACGGTCTTCGTCGTTGGACAGCAACTGCTCATAGGTCCCGAGGCGGGTTTCGAACTGTTGGCGCGAGTCGACGGCCTCACGTTCAGCCTGGGCCTTTTCCTCGGCAATCTCGGTACCGATGTGGCGGTTTTCTTTCAGGCGATAGTTGGCGGCAAAAAAACGCATGCCGGCCGCTGCGCGCATGGAGGGCATCCAGTTGCCCTTGATGTCCTGGGCCGCCTGGTTGACCGCACCGAGCTGGAGGATGGCGAAGCCGCCCATGGCCGCAGTGAGCGCCAGGACCACCAGGAACGAGCTGATCAACTTGGTGGAAATCTTAAGATCGTAGAACCATTTCATCGGGGAACCTCCATGGAGTTGCGAATACGTCAGCGAGCGACGGCCGGTGGCGATTGAGGCACCTGGGTCGTGCGGGCTTCCAGTTGTACGATTTGGTTGAGCAGTGCCGGTATATCCAGGATCAGGGCCACCGCGCCGCTGCCCAATATGGTCGAGCCGCTGATGCCGCGCAGTGCGCCAAACAACTTGCCCAGGGGTTTGATCACGGTCTGGAACTCCCCGAGCAGCTCATCGACCACCAGCCCGGCCTTGTGCTCGGCGTAGCGCACCACCACCACATTCTGGCGGCGCGAGGCGGGGCCTTCGTGGCTGAAGTGGTCGCGCAGGTCCACCAGCGGCAACACTTCGCCACGCAGGTCCAGGTAGCCCTTGTCGCGGCTGGACTGGCGCTGGCGCTCATCCAGTTCGATGCATTCCTGGACCATGTCCAGCGGAATCACATAAGTGGACTGGTCGATGCCCACCAGAAACCCATTGATGATCGCCAACGTCAGCGGCAGGCGGATGCGCACCACGGTGCCCTGGCCGGGGCGGCTGTCCAGGTCGACGGTGCCGCGCAACAGGGTGATATTGCGCTTGACCACGTCCATGCCCACGCCACGCCCGGACAGATTGGTCACGGCCTCGGCGGTGGAGAAACCCGCTTCGAAGATCAGGTTGTAGATCTCCTGGTCGGTGAGCACCGCGCCGCTGGCCACCAGCCCGCGCTCCTGGGCTTTGGCCAGGATGCGTTCACGGTTGAGCCCGGCGCCGTCGTCGGCGATTTCAATGACGATGCTCCCCGAGTCATGGTACGCATTGAGGCTCAAATGGCCTTTGGCCGACTTACCGGCCGCACGCCGGGCATCGGCGCTTTCGATACCGTGGTCCATGGCGTTGCGCAGCAGGTGCATCAGTGGGTCGCCGATTTTCTCGACAACCGTCTTGTCCAGTTCGGTTTCCGCGCCGCTGATGATCAGTTCGATGTCCTTGCCCAGCTCCTGGCTGATATCGCGCACCACGCGGCGGAAGCGGTTGAACGTGTCGCCGATGGGGATCATGCGCAAGTGCAGGGCACCATCGAGGATCTCTTCCACCAACCCCGATACCGTCGAGGTGGCCTCTTGTAGAGGGTCGTTGTTACAGGAGCGGGCCAGCAGGCTCGCGCCGGCACTGGCAATCACCAGCTCGCCGACCAGGTTGATCAACTCGTCGAGCTTGTCGGCGTTGACCCGCACGTAATTACCGTCCCGGGGTTTCGCCTCGCTGGCTGCCGGCTGGCGCTGCGCCGAAGCCGTCATGGCGCCTTGCTCTGCCGGCGTGACCTGTTCGCTGCCCAGGCCGCTGTCGGGCGTGGGATCGACGGCAACGATGTGCACTTCACAATCGTCACGTACGAAGTCGAACACTTCGTTGAGGGTGGCGTGGCTGGCTGTCGAGCGCAGGTCGATCTCGAAGCCCAGGTAGCAACTTTCCGGGTCCCAGCTTTCCAAGGCCGGGATGCTATCGGTGAGGATCGTGACCTGCATCATCTGCCCCAAGGTCTCGAGGTAACGCAGAAACGACAGCGGGTCCATGCCATTGCGGAACACATCCGCGCCGAAGCGCAGGGAGATGTGCCACAGCACGTCGGTGGGAGTGCCCGTGCAGGCCGCCGCAGTTTCGACGCGTTGGGCCGGGGTGCCAGGTGCCTGATACGTGCTCAGCGCCTCGCGCAATGCCGCTTCACGTTCCAGGGCCTCGGGCTGCAACGTTTCGCCCCGATGGGCGACGACGTCGATCAACTCGAGCATATGGTCGCCGCACTTGAGCAACATCGCGATCAGCGTGGCATCGACCGCCACACTGCCGTCGCGCAGGCGGTCGAGTACGTCCTCGACAATATGCGTAAAACTCACGACAGGCTCCAGGCCGAACAGCCCGGCGGAGCCCTTGATGGTGTGGGCGGCACGGAAAATCGCGCCAATGGCATCCTGGTCGCCGGGCTCGCTTTCCAGTTGCAGCAAGGATTGCTCCATGGCTTGCAACAGCTCGCGCGCCTCGACGATGAATGTCTGCTGTGCCTGATCGAGATTGATGCTCACCTGAACTTTCCTTGTCGATCAATGAACGTGGATGGCGCTGACTACAAGACCGCGCCGCGACACAGTTGGAGTGCCTGCGTGACCGCCTGGCTCTGGCCGATCACGCTCAAGGCTGTGCCGGCGATGCCGGCTTCACGCTGGATGACCGCGAGCAACTGCAGGCCGGCGCCATCCAGTTCCGTGACCTGCGACAGGTCCAGCGCCATGCGTGGCGTCGCGCCCAGCTGCGGCAGCAGCGCGCCCGCCAGTTCGGCGACGGTGTAGATCGTCAGTTCGCCGTCAATGCACACGCGGGTGGTGTCATCAAATGTTTCATGGGTGATGGGCATGGGAGCCTCCCTGGCGCCGGGTGTCAGGGCAGAATCAGTTTTGAGACCGCTGCCAGCATCTGTGCCGGCTGGAACGGCTTGACCACCCACGCCTTGGCGCCAGCGGCCTGGCCCTCGGCCTTCTTCGATTCCTGGGACTCGGTGGTCAGCATGATGATCGGGGTGAACTTGTAGTTGGCCAGCTTCTTGACCTCCTTGACGAAGGTGATGCCGTCCATGTTGGGCATGTTTACGTCGCTGATGATCAGGTGCACCTTCTGCCCGGTGAGCTTGCCCAGGGCATCCCGGCCGTCGCACGCTTCGATCACGTCGTAACCGGCGCTTTTCAAGGCAATGCCAACCACTTGCCGCACACTGCTGGAGTCGTCGACCACTAATACATTCTTCGCCATGAGGTGCTCCTAAAAGAAGGTAATGTCTTGAGAATTCTGCTGCACGGCCGCTTCGCCATGATGGATGCGCCGTTGCTCGTCGGTGGCATAAGTGGCTTCCATGCGCGCCAGCCACTGCCGGGCGTCGACGGCGACCGCCTGGTCAGGGGCCTGGCTGGCCTGCAGGAGGTGATCATGCAAGGCGTGCATGTTGTCTCGCACGTGGCTGAGGATCTGGCTGACCCGGTCCTGGAATTGCAGGTTGACCAGCACCTCGGTCATCTCATCACGAATGCCGTAGCTTTCCTGCTTGAGCAGGTCGGCGGACTCGGCCAGGCGCCCGGTGATGTTCTGGAAGCGCTCGAGCACCACTTGAATGCTGTTTTCGGACGCCGCCACCGAGTGGCTGTCCTGGTCGGCGCTGCTGGACGCGGCCTGTACCAATTGGGTGATGGCGTTATTGATGATGTCGACCTTGGCCGACATCTGTTGGCCGGTTTCACTGGATTTGCTCGACAGGCTGCGCACCGCATCGGCCACCACGGCGAAGCCACGACCGGCTTCGCCAGCCCGCGCCGCCTCGATGGCCGCGTTGAGCGCCAGCAGGTTGGTTTGCGCGGCAATCGCCGCCACGTCGGCGGCCATGGTGCGCAGTTCACCGGTATAGGCGGTGAGGCTACGGACCTGGGCCAGGGTTTGGTCACGGCTGCTTTGGGTCGCCTTGAGCGAATTGATCACCTGGCTCAGCTCACTGTCGCTGCGCGCCAGCACCTCAAGCGCGCCGTCGGCGGCCTGGCCATCCAGCTCACCCGCAGCGTGCTGCGAGGCTTGTACCGTTTCCTGCAACCGTGCGGCAATGCCGGTAAAACGGTTGGCCAGGCTCACAATGGCTTCTTCGGTCTGATGGCGCGAGCTTTCCACCTGCTTGGCCCAGATCGGCATGGCGCCCAGCAACACTTCATCAAGCTGTGCCCGCGCGGCCATGCCGTTATGTGCCGCGTCCGCGTCGGCCTGATCCGCCTGCGCACGCGCAATGGCTCGCCGCGTGGCGTCACGCTGCGAACCCGCGCTCCAGGCACAGGCACCGAAGCCGATCAACACCAGTACCGCGCAGGCCGCCAGGTTGGCCGCAGAAGTTGATTGCACCAGTATCCACACGACGGCGGGCAGGACCGGGATGAAAGCAAACCAGCGAAAACGCGGATGACCGGTAGGGGAAATGCGGCTGGCTTGACGCTGGGTCATGAGTTCGATCCTTGAACGTTGTTGCGGATATAAACGACATAGGGTTTATCTGCCCAGTACAGAGCAACTTTAGACACCTTATGTGCCTTCCGTCTGATTTATGACCAGCGGGTGACAGACCAGGGAGTTCGGGGTCCCCTGGTCCGGCACTTTTCTGACGTCTGGCACAAGACAGAGAAAGGCCTGGACCTCATTCCCATCGTGCTCAACATCGTCCTTTGGAATGGGGGGAGGCCCGAAACCATCCATCCGTCGCCTCTCTACCCCTCGCCCTACAGCCCCCACGCAACCTGCCGATAACCCTACTAATCGCATGTCTATACCCTGCCCCCTCCACCCGTTCGAGCCAGCCCTATGAACCCACTTTCCCTTCTAAAAAAAGCCCGGGCCGATCGTCAAGGCACCGCCACCCTCACCTGCACCGCCAATGAATTGGAGTCTTCATTGGCCACCCTGCGCATCACACCCACCCTGATCACCGGTTTCATCTCCCCCCACCTGGACATCGACCAGGTCGCCGCCAAGCTCAAGCGTCGCTTTCCGCAAACCGCCATCAGCCTGTGCACCACCTCCGGTGAGTTGTGCAACGCCGCTGATTCGCTGTATTGCGCGACCGGCGAGCGCTGGGACCGGATGGTGTTGCAGCTGTTTGATGACAGTGTGATTGCCTCTGCCGAGGTGGTGATGGTGCCGTTGGAGTGTGAGGACATTCGCAGCGGCGGCAAGCGCTTGGGGATGCAGGAGCGGATCGCCAAGTTGGTGGCCAATATCAAGCGGGTGCAGGTGCACACCTCAATCGATCACCGCGACACCTTGGCCTACGTGGTGTTCGATGGGTTGTCGGCGTCGGAATCGTTTTTCATGGAGGCGCTGTATGAGTCCGGGCGTTTTCCATGCTTGTTCGTAGGCGGGTCGGCCGGGGGTAAGTCGGATTTCCAGAAAACGCTGATCCACGATGGCCAGCGCAGTTATCAGAACCATGCACAGATTGTGTTCCTCAAGACTGCCGCCAATGTGCGCTTTGGCGTGTTTAAAAGCCAAAACTTCAAGGCCGCGGATTTGACCTTCAGTGTGCTGACCGCCTCGGTGGAGGACCGCACAATTGACCAGGTGATCGACAGCAGCGGCAATATCAAGAGCATGGTGCAGGCGCTGTGTGACGCGTTCAATTGCGCCCCCCAGGCACTGGAGTCGAAGCTGGCGGATTACTCGTTCGCGATTCGGGTGGGCAGTGAGTTGTTTGTGCGCTCCATCGCACGCATCGACTATGAACAGCAGATCGTGCAGCTGTTTTGCGACGTGGCGCCGGGCGAAGAGCTGGTGATGGTGCGACGTACGCCATTGCGTGAGGCCACACGCCTGGACTACGAGCAGTTTTTGCGTGGCAAGGGCGGCCAGCCGGTGGCGGGGATTTTGAATGACTGCATTTTGCGCCGACTGAATAACGGCGCCGAGCTGGGCAGCATGGCCGGCATTTTTGGGGATGTGCCGTTGGCGGGGTTTTCGACCTTCGGGGAGATTCTGGGCTTGAACCTGAATCAGACGCTGACGGCGATTTTCTTCTTTCGGGTGGCCAAGGGTGCGAGTTTCAGTGATGAGTACGTGGACAATTTCATCGCCCATTACGGCGAGTTCAAGGCATTTTTCCTGCGGCGTCAGGTGAAGAAGCTGGCGGGGTTGAACCATGTGGTGGTCAAGCAGATTGCGGCGTTCAAGAACAATGATTTCACCGACACCCTGAATACCCGAGGCCTGGACCGCAATATCCTGCCAGTCTTCGAAGGCCTGGCCGACTTGGGCCTGGTGTTGGCCCAGGCCGAGCGCCAGCAGGAGGACATCGCTTCGCAGCTCAAGCACTACTCCGGTGAGTTACACGCCTCGATGGATGAACTAGTGGGCACGATTGGCCAGCAGAACACGGTGTCTGCCCAGGCCGGGGCCACGGTGGAGGGCCTGTCCAGCCAGGCGGATGTCGCGGTGCAGGGCGCGCGCACGCTGGCGGGGTCGAGTTTGCGTATCCAGTCGATTGTGCAGGTGATCCAGCAGATCGCCGGGCAGACCAACCTGCTGGCGCTCAACGCCGCGATTGAAGCGGCGCGCGCGGGCGACCTGGGCCGGGGCTTTGCGGTGGTGGCGGACGAGGTGCGCAAGCTGGCGGAAATCACGCGTAAGAATGCAGCGGAAATCGGTGTGGATATTGACCTGTTGTCCAGTGAGATCCAGCGCGTGGCCCAGCAGATTGAAGACCAGTCCACCGGGGTGGGCGCGTTGCGGGAGATGCTGGATGTGCTGGAGGCGTCGAGCCGTGCGACGGAGGGTACGGCGCAACGGACCAAGACCATTGCGGATACGTTGACGGGGCTGACCCATGCGTAGGCGTTAACGGCAGGTAAAAAAGGGCGCGGGGCTCATGGCACTGAACGGGGGACTCAGTGCATGATGCTTCGCTCATATCAAGGACGATAACAACAGTGAAAAACGCCCTCGCCTCCCTGCTATTGCTGTGCCTGGCCGCTCCCGCCTTCGCTGCCGAAAACCCCGTCGGTTTCAAGACTGTCACCCTGCCGGATGTGCAACACAACCGACCACTCGAACTGGTCGTCTGGTACCCCGCCGCCACCACGGCCAAACCCACGCTGATCGCCGACAGCGCGGTGTTCATCGGTGCCCTCGCCGTGCCCGACGCGCCGCCAGCTGCCGGTGAGCATCCGCTGGTGGTGCTCTCCCACGGTTATGGCGGCAACTGGGGCAAGCAGGTGTGGCTGGCCGGTGAGTTGGCGCATCAGGGCTACATCGTCGCGGCGGTCAACCACCCCGGCACCACCACCAAAGACCGTACCCCGCAAACCGCCGCGCAGTTATGGCAACGCCCGGCTGACCTGAGCCGCGTGATCGACGCGGTGTTAGCCGAGCCGAAGCCATTTGGCGCGGTCGCGAATGGCCAGATCGCCGCCGTGGGCCATTCCCTTGGCGGCTGGACCGTACTGGAGATCGCCGGCGCGCGTTTCGACCCCGACCTGTTCAGCCGCGAATGCGGCGCCCACCCCAAGCTCGGCGGCTGCATCGGCTACCACGAGATGAACCCCGCCGGCACGCCAGCCGGCAAGGCCCGGTTGGCCGCTGATTTGAGCGACAAACGCGTCACCGCCATCGTGTCCTTGGACCTGGGCCTGTCGCGCGGCTTTACCGACGCCAGCCTGGCTGCATTGCCGGTACCGGTGCTGGTGATTGCGGGGGGCGTGCCGTCGGAGGATATGGACCCGCAGCTGGAGTCCGCCGACATGGTCAAGCGGCTGCCTGAAGCAACGACGAAGTACGTGGAGATCGCCGACGCCACGCACTTCAGCTTTATGTCGATCTGCAAGCCGGGGGGCATGGCGTTGATTGAGGAGAGTTCGCCAGGCGACGGGATGATTTGCCGCGATGGTGAGGGGGCTCGGCCGAGGGCGATGATTCAGCAGCAGGTGGTGGGGCTGATCAGTGAGTTTTTACACCGATCGTTTCGACAGTGAAGCCGCCATCGACCTTAGAGCACGTGGCGCGACACGGCTGACTATTTATCGTTTTAACTTCATTGAACTGCGGAGCGAACATGCAAGAAAGTAAACAACTGAAGGGGCTGGGCGGTTGGTTGATCGTGGTTGGCTTGGGCCTGTTCATAGCCTTGGCGCGTCTGAGCTATGCCCTTATCACGGTGCATTACCCGATATTCGCAGAGGGCGCGTTCAGTACCATCACCTCATCCGGCACGACGACGGCTAACACCCTATGGGGTGCGATCCTGATTTCAGAAACACTCATTAATGCAGTCTTTATCGCGGCCTTTGGTTATTTGGTTTACCTGTTCTTCTCCGAACACTATTTATTCCCCAAGGTTTATATCGTCACGCTCATCGTCTCGGCTATTTACGTTCCACTTGACGCATGGTTCAGCTCGCTTGTTCTGGTGGACGAACCCATATTCGACTACAACACGACCAAGGAAATCGTCCGCGGATTGGTATCCACCTCTATCTGGGTCCCCTACATACTGTTCTCTAAAAGGGTCAAGGCAACGTTTGTACTACACCGGCCGGTTGAGGCAGAAGCGCCTAGCCCCGCCAGCCTTTGACTCGGTAAGCATCGAGCGCCTGCCGGATGACCGGCGGGCTGCCCGAAGCGATGCCGCTGAAATACGCAGCCCAACCCCGTCACATCGATAGCACTGATGATTACTATCGAACCGCTCGCCTATGGGGTGGCCAAGCCCGATTCCTATAATCGCCTCCCAATTCTTCCCCTTCGCCTGGCCTCAGGCGACATCCCCCCTTGGAACCCAGCATCATGCCAAGCGCCCTCCAGGCCCCCAGCGGCCGTCCCGAACATAATCAACAAAGCGTCAAACAGCAGTGGCTGGCGATTCTCTCGGTCGCGGTGGGCGCCTTCGCCCTGGTGACCAGTGAGTTTCTGCCGGTGGGTGTACTCAACGACGTCGCCGCCGACCTCGGTATCAGTGCCGGCCACGCCGGGCTGATGGTGACCCTGCCGGGCATCATGGCCGCCCTCGCCGCGCCGTTTCTATCGGTGAGCATTGGTGCCATGGACCGTCGCTACCTGCTGATCGGCCTGACGCTGATCATGATCATCGCCAACTCGGTCGTGGCCTTTGCCAGTGACTTCAACCTGCTGCTGTTCGGCCGTGTCTTGCTGGGCATCAGCATTGGCGGGTTCTGGGCCACGGCCATTGCCCTCAGTGGGCGCCTGGCGCCCAAGGGTGTGGACGTCGCGAAGGCCACCTCGATCATCATGATGGGCGTGACCCTGGCCACCGTGCTCGGCGTGCCCGTCGGCACCTGGCTCAGCGGCTTGATGGGCTGGCGCATGACGTTCCTGGTCACCGCGCTGCTGGGCGTGCCGGTGCTGCTGGCGCAGGTGTTCCTGCTGCCTCGGCTCACCCCGGAGAAGGCCATTCGCATCAGCGACCTGCCGGCGTTGTTTATCAACCCACAGGCGCGAGTCGGGTTGATCGCGGTGCTGTTGATCGGCTTGGCGCACTTTGCGGCCTACACCTATGTCGCGCCGTTCTTCAAATACAGTTCCGGCTTCGACGGGCCGACGATTGGCTCGCTGTTGCTGCTCTTCGGCGTGGCCGGGGTGTTCGGTAATATCTTTGCCGGTTTCGCCGCCAACCGCAGCGTGCGTCACACCCTGTTGCTGGTCGCGCTGATGATCGGCACCAGCACCGCCCTGTTCCCTCACTTCGCCACGGGGATGACCGGCGCAGCGATGCTGATCGGGCTGTGGGGCTTCGCCTTCGGCGCCTTCCCGGCCTGCGCCAGTATCTGGATGTTTGTGGTGGCACCCAAGGATGTCGAACGCGGCATGCCGCTGTTCGTCGCCCTGTTCCAGGTGATCATTGCCTTGGGCTCGTTCTTTGGCGGGCGGATCGTCGACCAACTGGGCAGCTCGGTGCTGTTGAGCCTGGCCACGGCCCTGGTGGGCTGCGGTTTTGTGACGGTGCTGGTGCTGGGGCGTAATGTCAGCAATAGCTTGGCGGCCCAGCCTGGCTAGGCCAGCCCTGCAACCCGAGACCTTCGCAATAAATGCCCGCCATCGCGCCAACCGCGACGCCGGTTGCTCCCACGCCGCCACGTGCCTGTCAGCCGGCATGTCGCGCCCATGCACGATAGTGCAGGTTTTTTCGGCATGGGAGCGCGGGGACGTTGGCCTTGACGGCAGCCAGTCAAGTGGCCGGTATGGCGAGGGTATAGGGCTTGATCATGGGCCTCTGCGTTAAGTTTCCGTATTCCATCGCCTTGCGTGATACTGGACCGGCCCCACATCCGAAGTCTTCCCGTAATCGCAGGTCGAGCGGCTCAAAGGATCATGGATAAACCTAAAGACGCCTCTTTTGCCTATCAGGCGGTGTACCGCTACCTCGTCGAATGGATCGAAGCCAGCCCTTCGCAAGGCGAACGCAAACTGCCGTCCCTGCGCCATTTGGCCCAACGCCTGGGCGTGTCGGTGTCGACAACCAAGTACGCTTACTCGCTGCTTGAGGATCAAGGACGGATCTACGCCAAACCCAAGTCCGGTTACTTCACCCGGTGGATACCGGCGCCTTTATCGACTGAACACTCGCCCAACCTGCTCGACCAGGTGTTCGCCAACGCGCGCCAGCCCGGCATGTTGGCCCTGAGCAGCGACGCCCCGGCGATGCTGCTGTCGCTGGAAAACCCTTTACTGATGATAGAGCGCGAAATAGCCCGCCAGTACCCGCGCTCACTCACGCCGCTGTACCTGCCATTCGGCGAGCCCGAGTTGCGCACGGCGTTGGCCGAGCGTTACACCTGCTCCACAGCCCCTTACTGGCAGGCCGAACAGGTGTATATCGGTTCAGACCTGCACACTGTGCTGGACGTGTCACTCAGCGCCCTCGAACTGCGAGGTACGGTGGCGCTGGTGGAGTCGCCGTGTTCGTGGGCGATCCTGCGCCAGTTGCAGGCGGCGAATATCCGCGTGATCGAAGTGCCCCTCGGAGCAGACGGGCGCTTCAACATGCCGGCCTTCCATGAATTGCTCAAACAGGAGCCGATTCGCCTGGCAGTGCTGTCATCGACGGTCAACATACCCCAGGGTGGCGTGGTACCGGCGCAAGACAAGCAGCAGGTCTGCCGCTGGCTGGCAGAGCGGGATATCTGGTTGTTCGAGAATGACACCTACGGCGAGCTGTATTTCGAACCTCGGCCCGCGCGCTATCGCGACTATGCCGACCCGCAAAGACTGGTGGTGTTTTCAACCTTCGACAAGGTGATCGGCTCGGAAGCGCCCTACGGTTATGTACTGTGTCGCGGGCAGGCGCCGCACTTGCAGCGGCTGTTTATGGAGCGCGGGTTTCGCCTCTCGCCGATCCGCCAGAAGGCGATCGCCAAACTGCTTACCTCCAAGCGTCTCGACCAGCACTTGGTGATGCTGCGGGCGGCGTTGCTGGAGCGCATGACGCGCATGAAAGCCCTGCTGGAAGCACTCGGCGAATGGCAAGTGGTCGAGCCGAGTGGGGGCGCGAGTTTCTGGTTGCAGACCCGTCGCACGGTCGACATGCGCTGGGTATTCGAGCACCTGCTGGCCCAGCGCATCGTCATCGCTCCTGGAGAACTATTCAGCCAGCAAGGTACCTGGAAGCAGTCTCTGCGCCTGAGCTACACCCTCGACTGGAGCAAGGATATCGCCCAGGCTGTGAGGCAGCTGGCCCAGGCAATTCGTCAAAGCCCGTAACAGTGCCGAGCTTCTGGGAAGCGACCGTGGCGCACGTCTTCGGCAAACCGCTCGCACGCATCACGAATCACCGCGCTGACATCCGCGTACTGTTTGACAAAGCGCGGCAGGTGCTCGCCGCCCAGTCCCAGTACGTCTTCGGTGACCAGTACCTGGCCGTCGCAGGCGGGCGAAGCGCCGATGCCAATGGTGGGCATGGCCGAGTCCAAGGTGATCTGGCGTGCCACGCCTTCGGCCACCCCTTCCAGCAACAGGCTGAAGGCGCCCGCCTGCAGGCTGGCACGGGCATCGTTGCTGACCACTGCTGCGGTCTGGGCCGTGAGGCCCTGGGCCTTGAACCCACCCATCACGTTGACGAACTGTGGCATCAGCCCCACGTGGGCCATCACCGGAATACCGCGTGCCACCAGGAACTCAACCGTGCCTGCCAGCGCTTGGTTGGCCTCCAGCTTCACAGCATCGCAGCCGGTACGCGCCAGTACCTGGGCGCAATTGCGAAAGGCCTGTTCGTTGGATTCTTGATAACTGCCAAATGGCATATCGGCGATGACACACGCCAACCGCGTGCTGTCGACCACGGCGCGGGTGTGGCCGATGATTTCTTCGAGCTGCATGCTCAAGGTCGAAGCCCGGCCATAGCCGACCATGGCCGTGGAGTCACCGACCAGGATGAAATCCACGAGCGGGTCGATCAGCTTGGCGATGGAACTGGTGTACGCCGTGAGGGAGACGATTTTCTGCCGGCCTTTCATGGCGACCAGTTGGGGCACGGTCAATCGTTTGGTACGGGTGTGGAGGCTCATCTTTTCTTCCCTATGCCGTTCAATACTCGGGGATTGCAGGGCCCGATTATTGGCGAAAGGAAAGGCGATTCAATGCACAGATCGGCGTGAAAAAGCGACCCAGGGAACGGCCGCGGTTTTTAAGCTGGTATCATCCCGAGCCTGTACCAACCGGGTAAGACGACATGAACCGCCAGAAAAAACTGCAGCAGCTATTCAAGGCCAAGGCGAAAAAGGCCAGTGCCAAATTGGCGCCGAAAAGCAAAGACAGGTACATCAGCAAAGCAGAGCGGGAAAAGCTGGCGGCTGAAGCCGCTCAGGTGCCAGACATTTCCCCTGAACGTTGACTCAGCAACCGCTCAACGCCACCTGCGGCCGCTCACCCACGAAAAACAGTGGCCGCAACCGCACACCCACGCTATTGCCGATAAACGCCGCCACCAGCCACACCCAGCCATGCAGGCTGCCTGAGGCAATGCCACTGAAGTACGCGCCGATATTGCAGCCGTAGGCCAGGCGTGAGCCGTAGCCGAGCAACAGGCCACCGATCACCGCCGCTACCAGTGAGCGTGCCGGGATGTTCAGGCTGGGGGCGAAACGCCCGGCCAGGCCGGCCGCCAGCAGCGCACCGAGGACGATGCCGATGTCCATGACGCTGGTGATGTCTTCCCACACTGGCGCGGCCAGGGCCTTGGCGTTGCCAGGCATTTGCCAGAACGCCCAACTGGCCACATCCACCCCCAGCCCGCTCGCCACCTTGGCCCCCCACAACGCGAACGCCGACGTAATGCCCCACGGCCGCCCGGCCAGGGCCAACGTTGCGTAGTTGAGCAGCGCCAGGCCAATCGCGCCCCAGACCAGCGGCCACGGCCCGCGCAGGAAGCGGCGCAGCCCTGGGTGTTCGCTGGTCACGCCCGCTTCAAGCTGACCATGACGGGCTTTTTCCAGCCGCACAGTCACCACCGCGATGAGCGCAAATACCACCAGGCTCATGAGCAAGGCCGGCACCACGCCGAAGCTTTTGACGATGGACGTCGCGGGGAACGCAGGCAGCGCAAACCACCAGTCCACATGGTGCGTAGCTATCAACGAACCGCAAATGAAGAAGAACAACGTCACCAACATGCGCGCATTGCCGCCGCCCACGGTGAACAGGGTGCCCGACGCACAACCGCCGCCCAGTTGCATGCCAATGCCAAAGATAAATGCGCCAAACACCACCGACACCCCGACCGGTGCCACCAGCCCGACCACCGGTTGCCCGAACAACGTGCCTGCCCCCAATGCCGGGAAGAACAGCAGCACCGCCACCGCCAGCATCACCATCTGCGCGCGCAGGCCGGCGCCACGCCGATCGTTGATAAATACGCGCCAGGCCGAGGTGAAGCCGAACGCCGCGTGATAGAGGGTCAAGCCCAGTGCCGCGCCGACCACCAGCAACAGCATCTGGCGCACGCCGACGGTGTTTTGCAGGAACACGGCGCCCACCAGCAGGATGATAAACGCCACCAGGGGCGCAAGCGGTTTGCGCACAGGGGTCAGGGAAAGAGAGGTGCTCATGGGGATCTCGGTTCGGGTGAAGTTGGACGATTGCGAGGGGGCGAGTATAAACCCAGGGGCGGCTTATCTTTGGAGTATTCATGAGTTTGCTCGGAACCTTCCGCTCCCTGCGCAGCGTCAACTACCGCATCTGGGCGGCGGGTGCACTGGTCTCCAATATCGGCACCTGGATGCAGCGCACCGCCCAGGACTGGCTGGTACTGACCCAGCTCACCCCGCATAGCGCGGCCGCCGTCGGCATCGTCATGTCGTTGCAGTTCGGGCCGCAGTTGCTCTTGCTGCCCTGGACCGGCTTCGCCGCCGACCACTATGACCAACGCAAGTTACTGATCGTCACCCAGGCGGTCATGGGCATGCTGGCGCTGACGCTGGGGGTGTTCACCATCACCGGTTTTGTCGAGCTGTGGCATGTGTATGTGTTCGCGTTTTTGTCCGGTTGCGCCTCGGCTTTCGATGCACCGGTGCGACAGATCTTCGTCGCGGAGCTGGTGGGTGAGAAGGATTTGTCCAATGCAATCGCGCTCAATTCCACTTCGTTCAACATGGCGCGCCTGATCGGCCCGGCCGTAGCGGGCTTGACCATCGCATCGGTAGGCACCGGATGGGCGTTCCTGCTCAATGGCACGAGCTTTTTTGCGGTGCTGGCTTCGCTGTTTTTCCTGCGGGTGTCCGGCCAGCCGGTGAAGGTGCGAGCGCTGCGCTCCAAGGGCAGCCTGACCGAAGGGCTGCGCTATGTGTGGGCGCGACCGGACTTAAAGGCGATCCTGCTGATGCTGTTCCTGATCGGCACCTTCGGCATGAACTTCCCGATTTTCATCTCGACCATGGCAGTCAGCGTGTTCCATGCCGATGCCCGCGCCTACGGCCTGCTGAGCTCGACCCTGGCCATCGGCACGATCGCCGGCGCCCTGCTCGCCGCCGGCCGCGAACGCCCGCAGTTCAAGTCGCTGCTCACGGGTGCAGCGGTGTTCGGCGTGGGCTGCACGCTGGCAGCCCTGGCCCCGAACTATTGGTTGTTTGCCGTGGCGCTGGTGATTATCGGCGTGGGTGCGATGACCTTCAGCAACACCACCAACAGCCTGATGCAGCTCAGCACCGACCCCGCCATGCGCGGCCGCGTGATCGCCTTGCGCGTGGGCGTCGCCCTGGGCGGCACGCCGATTGGGGCCCCCATCGTCGGTTGGGTCGCCGACCACCTGGGCCCGCGCTGGGCGCTGGGGGTGGGCGCGTTATCCGGTGGGCTGGCGGTGGGCGTGGCGGTGTATACCCTAAGGCGCCAGTTGCACCGGCCGAAGTAACGTTGCAACAGCCTCCTTGTATAGGGGGGTGGGGTATGCAATGATCCGCCGCATTATAGGTAGGGGGGGTATGCCGTGGGTCATCTAGCCGCAAACAAAGACAGCCTGATCAAACGCGTCAAACGCATCGCCGGGCAGATTCAGGCGCTGGAAAAAGCGCTGGAGTCAGACGCCGACTGCGCCAAGACACTGCACCTGGTGGCCGCCACGCGCGGTGCTATCAACGGTTTGATGGAAGAGATCATCGAGGACCACGCCAGGGCGCACGTGGCTGACCCGTCACTGAGTACAGAGGCGCGCAACCAGGGCGTCGAAGAATTGCTTGAAGCCATTCGGCGCTACTCCAAATGACCCTCACGAATAGCCAGGCACACGAGCATGTCTTCCTGGGGGCTGCCCACGACGAGAACGCCCGGCGCACGCTGTGGGTGGTGATACTGACCGTGGTGATGATGGTGGCGGAAATTGCCGCTGGCGCCCTGACCGGTTCCATGGCCCTGCTGGCCGACGGTTTTCATATGGCCACCCATGCGGGCGCATTGGGCATTGCGGCGGCGGCCTATGCCTACGCCAAGCGCCATGCGAACAGCCCTCGCTACAGCTTTGGCACCGGCAAAGTGGGTGACCTGGGCGGCTTCGCCTCGGCGCTGATCCTGGCGCTGGTCGCCCTGGGCATCGGTATCGAGTCGTTCATGCGCCTGCTCCAGCCGACCGAAGTGCAATTTGGTACGGCGACCCTGATTGCTATCGTCGGGCTGGTGGTCAATATCGTCAGTGCGTTGCTGTTGGGCCATGGGCATAGCCACGGCCATGATCACGACCATGACCATCACCACCACGGCCACGATAACAACCTCAGGTCAGCCTACATCCATGTGCTTGCCGATGCGTTGACCTCCGTGCTGGCGATCGCCGCATTGCTGGCGGGTCGGTACCTGGGTTGGGTATGGCTGGACCCGGTGATGGGTATCGTCGGCGCCATCGTGATTGCACGCTGGGCCTGGAGCCTGATGGGCGTGACCGCCGGCGTGTTGCTGGACCAGACCGACGAACACGTCGCCGCCGAGATCCGCGAGCTGGTGGAGCAACCCGGCGATGCAACGATTACCGACCTGCACGTCTGGCAGGTCGGGCCCGGTGTGCATGCGGCCATCGTCAGCGTGGTCGGCCAACCGACAGCGGATGCCGAGAGCATTCGCCTGCGCCTCAAGCCGGTCCATGAAGTGAGCCACCTCACGGTTGAATTTCGTGCCGCGTAGCTGCGCCCCTTGACGGTATCCCCAGGTGAAATCTTGGCTAAAGAAATCGAAAACCCGTGTGTCTCGACCTGCCAGTTGAGTGGCGAGTTGTGCGTCAGCTGCGGGCGGACCAAGGACGACATCCGTAAATGGAAACGGATGAAACGCCCCGAGAAAATGGCCGCCGTGCAGCGAGCGACAGCGCGCTTGAAGGCGTTGAAAAAAGGCAAGTAACGCTGGGCGTATCGCTCAACCCAGCATCACGTACGCCCCACCGAACCCGTCACCGGCAGGTTGCCGAGTAATTTGAGCCCGGTACTCTTCACGAAGGTGTCGTAGTCCATCGGTTTCTGGATACGGGTTTCGGCATTGGGCAACACGTAGGCCCAGGCGCGTTTGCTTGAGGCGTCGTACACCAACTTGAACAGGCGCGTCGGCACCCAGACCTTGTTGTCGCCGATGGTGCTGTAGCCCGCATCGAACAGCGGCCCGGTGAACACATACACGTCGCCGCCCGCGCGCTTGGCAAACTTGCGCACATCCGCTTCGACCTTGCTCCAGATCTTGCGGTTGTTGGTAGGGTCTTGCGGCACCATGTTCGACAGCGCGAAAGACTGTGCCATGGCATGGGCATTCGGCGCGTCGGCGGCTGGGGATTGGTGGCCACGGTCCATCGCCGGGTGCTGGCTGCGGTAGTCGCTCAACTCGGCGCGCCCACCTTTGGGAATGCGTGGGTCGGGGTAAAACTGGTTGGTGCGCTCCTCGCCTTTGGCGTCGTTCAACTGGGCGGCATTCAGGCGCTCGACCACCACCAGCGGGGTCTTGCTGGTTTGCGAATAGAGCACCGCGAAGTGGTCGGAACAGAGGGCCATTGGCCTCATGCTGGCGGGCACCGTGGCCGTGTTGATCGGTGTCGCGGCGGGGAACAGATCTGCGCAACCGGTAAACGACGCGCGTTGTTCAGTGGGGGTGTAGAGGTTCGCCTGACTGCGTGCCTGGGCGCCGGCAGAGAGCAAAAACAGGGCTGACAGCCCGAGTGCAAGGGTGCGTAGAAGCATGCTTTAAATCTTATGGTGAGATAGACGGACGACGAATCCCGGCTTACGGGATCGACAAGCGCACGACCATGGATGACCGTGCGGAGGCTATTGACTCACATAAGTCACTTTAGTGCGGCGATCACTTAAACCAAGAGGGGCAGCGTCACCACGAATTCGCTGCCCTTGCCAAGCCCTTCACTCATGCCCGTTACAGCCCCGCCGTGGGCCTCGACCAGTTCGCGCACCACCGTCAAGCCAATGCCCAGGCCAGCCCCGTTGAAACCAATGGCATGCGTGTCTTGCACATAAGGGTCGAAAATGAACGGCAGGGCCTGGGCCGTAACGCCGATGCCATTGTCAGCAATACTGATCCGCAACGTATCCACCGTCATGGTGGCCGTCATGCGAATGCTGCCGCCAATGGGCGTGTACTTGGCCGCGTTGGCCAGCAGGTTGTGAAAAATCTGCGCGAGCCGGCCCGGGTCGCCGTTGATGATCAGGACAGCGTCAGGCAGCTCGGCCTCAAATAGTTGCTTGCGGGCAACCATCACCGGGCTACAGGCATCAATGGCAGCATTCAGGATGCCCAGTATGTCCACGTCACTGCGGTTGATGCGCAGTTTGCCGGTGCTGGCGCGCGAGACATCCAGCAGGTCGTCGACCAGTTGGGAAATATGCTGGACCTGACCCTCGATCAGCTCACGCATGCGCGGCAGTTGATCGCTTGGCAGCCGGACCATGCGCTCGGCAATCAGCTTGATGGGGGTCAGCGGATTGCGCAGCTCATGGGCGACCATCGCGAGGATGCTTTTCTGCTGCCCCAACGCACGCTCGGCTGTCGCCTGAAGGTCCTGGGCGCTGAGCGCCGCGATCACCAGTTGCGCATTGGCCTCGCGCAGCTCCTGAAACAGGCGATCCTCCAGGCCCGGCGTGATGATCGGCGCGGATTGCGCGAGGAGTATCGCCAGCACCAATTGCTGGTTGGCCTCGATCAGTTGCTCAACGTGGCGGGAATCCACCAAACGACTGTTGGCGTCACTCAGCTGTTGCTGCAAGGCGGCCAACACGGCACGCGCTTCCACCGTTTTCTGGCCGATCAGGAAGAGCTCATGAGCGGCACTGGCCACCTCACGCTCGTCCCCGCCGGCGCCTTTACTCATGATTCAACTCAAACATTTTCAGCTCCTTTGCGCTCGGTGGTCGGCCGACCACCGAGCAGCCCCTCCTGATCGACGAGCATCTCGCCGATCTGCAGGCCATCGTCATTGATGTGATATTGGCGCAGCTCGTCACAGTGGGCACTGGCGCGCACTTTGACCACCGCCATGATGCGCAACAATCGGCTGCGCACTTCAATGTAGCGCTGCACGATGATCGCATCGGTCAGGAACGCCGTACCGTAGGGGCTGAAACGCAGGTCGGTGTAGCGGTCTTCGAGTTCTGAGGTCATCAACACGCTGACCCCGGCACGGGTCAACGCCGTGACCATGCGTGACAGCGACTCACGGAAGTCGGCCCTGAAGGTCGGCGCCAGGGCCAGCTCAAAGCCCGACAATGAATCGATGACCACGCGCGTGGCGTTCAAGCGGCTGATTTCGCTGAGTAGCAGTTGAACGATTTCGTCAATCGACAGGTCCGGTGCCCGGCTGTCCACCAGGCCAACCTTCCCGCTGCTGATCAGGTCTGCCAGGGTGGCGTTTTGCGAGTGGTTGGGCCGTTGCTCGAACACTGCGATCACACCCGTTTCGCCATTACGCGCACCCTCGGCCAGGAAGCTTGCCGCCAGAATGCTTTTGCCTGACCCCGAAGGCCCCGCCACCAACAGCGAATAGCCTCGCGGCAGACCGCCGCCGAGCATGTCGTCCAGGCGTGGAACGCCCATTTTCAAGCGCTGCACCGGCAGCACCCTCGGCGCCTCGGTCGGGTTGAGCGCAGCGGGCGCAAAGACCTTGATACCCGAACTGGCGATGCGGAAAGTGTGCAGCCCCGGCAAGGTCGGCTGACCGCGCATCTTCATGATTTCCATCTTGCGCACCATCGAATTGCGTTCGACGCTCTGGCGCAACCAGATCAACCCGTCGGCCACGGTGAAAATCGGGTTGGTATCGGTTTCGGTGAAGTACTCGCCAATCAGGAAGGTGGTTGCCTGCCAGGTGGTCATCAACATGCCCAGTTGTTGCACGAATTGCGGCAGGTTGTTGTTGGGGTTGTGCTGGGTCTGGCTGGCCAGCACCACCGAGCGGAAAGAGTCGACAAACACCAGCGACGGCGAATGCGCCTCCACTTCGCTGACAATGCGGCGCAGCACTTCGTCCAGGTTCCCGGCCAGGGTGTCATCGGCCAGGTTGATATAGCGGATCGACTGGTTGATCGCATCGTTGTCAAAAAAATCGAACTGCTGCTGATACCGCAGCATCTTCAACGGCGGCTCGCCCAGCACGGTGAAAAACAGCGCAGGACGTTCGGGGGTCGCGAGGGCGAACATCATCTGATGTGCCAGTGTGGTCTTGCCACAGCCAGGCGGGCCGGCGATCAGGTTGAACGAAAACTCCGGCAATCCTCCGCCCAGCACCTCGTCCAGCCCTGGCACACCGGTAGCCAGGCGGTTGATAGTTACTTTGGTGCTCATGGCGAATTTTCCTGCGAAGGGGTGTCGCTCAAAGAAGGTTCCCACACGTCACGCAGCAACCGGGCGGTCAGCGACGGCCCGATCAGGGTGGTCAGCAACGTATAAAAGGTGGTCAGCAGCACCTCACCAAAAAACAGCGCATCGGCTTCGCTTTGCTCAAGCAATACGGCCTTGAGGGTGGCTCGATCCGGTGCAGCCTGCACAAGGTCATAGGTGCTGGCCAATCGGGCATGGGCCGAGGCGCTCAGATGCAGGCTGCGGCGCAACAGCGCCACAACCCCTTGTTGCCCGATGATGGGCGTGAGTGCTGCGTCCATGTCCTGCAATATCGAAATGATCGCCTCGGCGATGCCTGCAATATCAGCGGTGGGACCAACACGTTGCGCCAGAGAAGCTACGATCTGGCGGCTCTCTTCGCTTAGCGTGGACATGAAGGGCTAATATCCGATGAATTCAGACCCAGCCTACACCCTATGGCGCCCAACCGAAGGTTTAATGAGAGACTATTGCAGCGCCGGACCGTCGCCCAGGCTTGAAGCCGTGCTTACGCGCCCCCCACGCGACCCCCAGCGCCACGCCGATCAACACCAGCATCGCCCACGGAAATACCCCCACGCCCCAGCGATCGAGTAATACGCCACCCACCACACCGCTGGCGGCAATGGCGCTGTTCCACGCCACCACGTTCAGCGACAACGCCACATCGGCGCCATCGCCCGCCGCGTCGGCCAGAGCCGTTTGCAGCAAAGTGGCGGCACCACCGAAGCTCAGGCCCCACACGGCGACGCCGAGGTAGATCACTTCAGGTACGTTGCCCAATACGCCAAACACCAGCGCAATCGCGGCAAACACCACCAAGCTGACCAACACCGTCTGGCGCAATAACGGCTCGACCAGCTTGGCCGTCAGCCAGATCCCCACCAATGCCGCAATGCCGAATACCAGCAACACCAGGTCCACCCGCGCGGCCAAGCCTGCCCGCGCCACGAACGGGGCGATGTAGGTGTAGAGAACGTTGTGGGCGAGCATCCAGCTGATCACCACCGCCAGTACCGGCCTGACCCCTGGCGTGGTGAGGACCTTGCGCAACGGCAGGCGTTGGTGCGCGGGCTGTGGCCCATAGTCCGGGACTTTCACCAGCACCCAAGCGATCAACACCAGGGTCAGTACCGACATCAGGCCAAAGGTGGTACGCCAGCCGACCAGGCCGCCAAGCCAGGTGCCCAGCGGTACACCCAGTGACAGCGCAATCGGGGTACCCACCATCGCCAGCGCCAGCGCCCTCCCCTGTTGATGGGGCGCGACCATGCGCCGGGCGTAACCGGCCAGCAGGCTCCAGGCCAACCCCGCGGCGACCCCGGCGAAGAAACGCGCCACCAGCGTCACACCGTAATGGGACGACAATGCCGTGATGGAATTGAACAGCAGGAAGCCGACGATGGTCAGCAGCAGCACATTGCGGCGGCGCCAACCACGGGTGGCGATGGTCATGGGGATCACCGCCAGCACCGAGCCCAGCGCATAGGCGGTGACCATCTGCCCGGCCATGGACGGGGAAATCCCCAGGCCATCGCCGATCAACGGCAACAGCCCGGCCGGCAGGGTTTCGGTGACGATGCAGATGAAACCGGTCATGGCCAGCGCGAGCAAGGCGCCGATAGGCAGGCGTTCAGAAGACGCGGATACGCAGAGTGAGGGGGTCACGGGAAACTCCTTGAGGCAATTTAGATACTGATCGATACAAATGTTGCAGGCAGCTGTCGCACGTTGTCAACGACTTATGTATCGACTAGTATTTATCTGGTCTGCCAAGGGAGTTTTATGAAATGGCACAAATGGGCCGTCCCCGTACCTTCGACCGTGACCACGCCGTGGAACAAGCCATGTACCTGTTCTGGCAGCATGGCTACGACGCCACGTCCCTCGCCCAGCTCAAGGCCGGCCTGGGCGGCGGTATCTCCGCACCGAGTTTTTATGCCGCATTCGGCTCCAAGGAAGCGCTGTTCGATGAGTGCGTGCAGCGCTATCTGGCAACCTACGCTCAAGTGACCGAATGCCTATGGGATGAAAGCCTGCTGCCGCGCAAAGCCATCGAGACCGCATTGCGCCAATCCGCGCGCATGCAGTGTGAAGACGGGCATCCCAAGGGGTGCATGGTGGCATTGGGCGTGATGAGCGCACCAAGCCCGGAGAATGCGCGGGTGGCGGATGCATTGACCCAGTCCCGTATGAGAACGCGGGCAGGGGTCGTGGCGTGTGTCGAACGTGGAATAAGCTCAGGGCAACTGCCGGATACGATTGCCGCGGTGTCGATGGCGGCGGTGTTTGACAGTTTCTTGCAGGGCATTTCGATATTGGCGCGGGACAACGTGCCCCACGCAACCATCGATGCCGCCATCAGCCACATCCTGCTGACGTGGGACATTGCCGCCGCTACCGCACCGCCCATCCGTGCGACGGCTGCACAGCAGCCCTAGCCCATCCGGAAGCGCTTGCTACAACTCAGGGCGTTGAGGCGCTCATCAAGAGAGCGCTTTGTGCCCGTGGTCAATGTACGTCCGTAGCCAGACTGAGCGCGTGGATCTTGTCGACGATCTGCCGTGAAGCCTTGCGGATTGCCTTCGTCGTGTTGCCGGCGATATGGGGTGTCAGTTGGGCGTTGCGAATGCCAGCCAGCGGCGAGTTGAAGCGGTCTTTTTCCTGGGCGAAGGTATCGATGGCGACCGCTTTTATATGCCTGGGAAATGCCGTCATGAAGCTTGCCAACTGGGCTTCGTCGACAATGTCACCACGAGCGGTGTTGATCAGTATCGAACCTTGGCGCATCTGTCTGAACTCGGTAAGGCCGAACAGGCCTCGGGTGAGCGGTGTCAGCGGTACGTGGATCGAGACCACATCGGCCTCCCCCAACAATTGCTCGAGGGTTTCTCGTCGCTCAAGCCCAAGGCTGCGCGCGACCTGCTCCGTAAAGCGTTCTGAACCGGTGGCGATGACCCGGATCCCCAGCGATCCGGCCTTGCGCGCGACCTCTTGAGCAATGCTGCCAGTGCCGACCACGCCTAACGTGAGTTCGCAAAACTCAAGGCTGGGCGCCAAAGTGCCCTTGGACCAGCGACCACTGTGCGTCTCGGCGTTGTAGTGATCCAGGTCCCTAGATAAAAACAATGTTTGGGCCACCACGTATTCGGCCACAGCTACCGCGTTGGAGGCCGGCGTGTTCAGTATCGTCACGCCCCACCGTTCAGCCTCTTGCCGGTCGATATGGTTAACGCCTGAACCGGCCTGGGCGATGGCGCGCAGTGGCGTTGGCAGGGTCGGTGATGCAGCGGCGCGGATCAGTTTGCTCTCAATGGGAATATTCAGGCGCGTCTTGAACACGCTATACCCCCCGGCCTCAGTCACGGCGTCGATGAAAGCTTGCCTGTCGTGGCCATTGATCTCGGTGTATCGGATGCGCTCGCCGTAGTGCTTGCGGATACTGTTTTTATCCGTGAAATAGTAGAGATTCAGGGTGACGACCAAGCCCAACTCAAGGAATCGGTCGACTTCCTCGAATAGCAACGGCGGGCCGGGTGCATCCAGTATCAGGGTGGTGAATGCCATGCATTTTGGTCCTCTTGGCTGATAGAGGCTGGGTTCATGCGCCTTCAAGTATGGAGTTGAACTGACTACATCCAGGCTTGAATTAATCATGACCCTGTTTTTCGACAAAGGACCCTTTTGGAATAAAAAGCGCAGTGTGTGCACTTACGCTAAAACAACAACCGCGAAAAATCACAGCACCCCTGCGCCATCCGCGCCACGTCCTGGTTCAAGCCGAATTGGCGGTCCACCCGGTGCAATGCCACGTACTGGATACTCGGCAACTCCGGCTGCGTGACCAGCGCGCGTAATGCGCCGTGCTCGATCAGATGGGACAAACACGCCTTGGGCAAATAACTCACGCCGATCCCCGACAGCGCCAAGCCCACCTGCACCAGCAGGTTATGGCTGGTGAGGGTCCGCGGCATCTGCACGTTGTGCGCGGCCAGCCAACGCTCGTAGATTAAGCCGGTGCCCGACTGCGAACCCTGGGTCAGAACGGTGTAATCGGCCAGCACTTCCAGGCTTACAGGGTCGGGCTGGGGGATCAGGCCTGGCGCGCAGATCCAGGCGTTTTCCACGCATTGCAGCGCCGTGCTGTGAAAGCGCGGGTCGCTGTAGACGTCCGGCACGATGACCAAGTCGAGTTGGTCGCTTTCCAGCTTGCGAAACAGTTCGCTGCTCAGTTCCACTGACGGCTCGATCTGCACCTTGGGGTAGGCCTGACGCAGCGCATCCACCAGCGCCGGCAGCCAGGTCAATGCGGTGAGTTCGGTGACGCCGAGGCGAAAACGGCGCACCAGCACTTCGCGGGCGCTGACCCGTTCGAGCAGTTGGTCGCGGCTGTTGAGCAGGTCGCGGGCGTAGTCAAGCAGCTCACCGCCCTTCTCCGTCAGCCGGGCGTTTCGCTTGCTGCGGTCAAAAATCTCGACGTCAAAGGTGTCTTCCAACTCCTGGATGCGCTTGGAGATGGCCGACTGAGACATGTTCAGCTTGTTCGCCGCCGCTTCAAAGCTGCCGAGTTCGGCAATCCAGTACAGCGCATCGATTTGCTTGAAGGTGATCATCGCGGCCAATTCATGAGAAAAAGCGATGCTATCACATCATAAAATATCGCTAAAACTCTTCGATCATCACTCCTAAGATCCAGCCATAGCCCATCGCTATCTAACAATTCTGGAGATTTGCCATGTCCTTGCCCGGTTCACGCATCCTTCCCAACGCGCCCATGGCCCCGGCCGAACTGGTCGAGGCGTTTGGCCATGTCGTCACGCCGCATATCAGCGACAACCTAGGCCGTCATATCGGCGCCCGTGGCCTGACGCGCTACAACCGCAGCGGCAAGCTGGTGGGCACGGCGATCACGGTCAAGACCCGTCCCGGCGACAACCTGCTGATCTACAAGGCCATGAGCATGCTGCAACCGGGCCATGTGCTGGTGGTGGACGGCCAGGGCGACACCAATAACGCGGTGATCGGGGAACTGGTCAAGCTCTACGCCCAGCAGCGTGGTTGCGTGGGGTTTGTGATTGACGGCGCGATTCGCGATGTCGCCAGCTTCGAGGACACCCCGTGCTACGCCCGCGCCGTGGTGCACACCGGCCCGTACAAGACCGGCCCCGGCGAAGTGAACGTGCCGGTGTCTATCGGCGGCATGGTGATCAACCCCGGCGACCTGCTGGTGGGTGATGAAGACGGCCTGGTCGCGTTCTCCCAGGCCGACGCCGCCGAAGTACTGCGCCGCGCCGCGCAACATGCCGAGCACGAAGAAGCGGTCAAAGCAGAAATTGCCAGCGGTGCAGTGCGCCAGAGCTGGATCGACAAGGCCCTCAACAATGCCGGCCTGGTATGAAGGAGTCCGAGATGAGCACTGCATTTTTGTCGGACCGTGTCCTGGGCATTGCGCCCTCCCCCAGCATTGCCGCCAACGCCCTGGTCACCGAGTTGCGCGCCCAGGGCCGCGACATCGTTAACTTCACCGTGGGCGAGCCGGACTTCGACACCCCGGCGCATATTCTTGAGGCCGCCAGCTTGGCGATGCACAGCGGTGATACCCATTACACCGCCACCACCGGCACCCTTGCCCTGCGCCAGGCCATCTGCCTGAAACTGCAGCGAGATAATGATGTGGTGTATGGCCTGGACGAAGTCGTCGCCGGTTGCGGCGGCAAGCACATCATTTATCACGCGTTGGCCGCCACCTTGAATCGCGGCGATGAAGTCATCGTGCACACGCCGTATTGGGTCTCGTACCCGGACATCGCACGGCTCAACGATGCCACACCGGTGATCATCCCGGGCGATGAAAGCCTGGGTTTCAAGCTGTCGCCCGCCGCGCTCGAACAGGCGATCACCCCACACACCAAATGGGTGATCCTCAACAGCCCGAACAACCCCAGCGGCGCGGTGTACAGCGAAGCCGAGCTGCTGGCCCTGGCGCAGGTTTTGCGTCGTCATCCCCATGTGCTGGTCATGGCCGATGAGATCTACGAACACTTCGTCTACGGCGACGCCCGGCATGTGCCGTTGACACGCCTGGCGCCCGATCTCAAGCCACGCACGCTGATCGTCAACGGCGCGTCCAAGGGCTATGCGATGACCGGTTGGCGCCTGGGCTTTGGCGCGGGGCCGGCCTGGTTGATCGCGGCCATCGCCAAGTTGCTGTCACAGACCACCACCTGCCCCAGCTCGTTGAGCCAGGCGGCAGCGGTGGCCGCGTTTGCGGGTGATCAAGCACCTATCGCCGGCATGCGCGAGGAATACCAGCAACGCCGCGCGCGCATTCTGGCGCTGCTTGAGGGCATCCCCGAATTGAGCATTACACCACCGGATGGCGCGTTTTATGTATTCGCCAACGTCAGCGGCCTGATGGGCAAGCTCACCCCCCAAGGCGATCGCCTCGACAGCGACACCCAACTGGTGGACTACCTGTTGCGCGACTACGGCCTGGCCACCGTCAGCGGCGCGGCCTACGGCATGTCGCCGTATGTGCGCCTGTCGTTCGCAAGCTCGCTGGACGTGATCGAAGAAGGGTGCCGTCGCCTCAAAGACGCATGCAACGACCTGCGCTGACGGCCACCCGTAACACCCGGCGACCAGCGGACGGCCGCCTTTTGACTGCCTAGAACAACAACTTAAAAATCATTGATCTCAAATGAGGCACTCCCATGCACACGCCCCGCATCGCGCTGGTCTGGCAAATCATGATCGGCTTGCTCGCCGGTATCGCCATTGGTGCCCTGCTGCACCGCTTTCCCGAATCCCGGCCGTGGCTGGTGGACAATCTCCTGCAACCGGCGGGCGATATCTTTATCAAGCTGATGAAAATGATCGTGGTGCCCATCGTGTTTTCCTGCATGGTGGTGGGCATTGCCGGGCACGGTGACGGCAAATCCCTGGGCCGTATCGGGGTCAAATCCCTGAGCTATTTTTTCTGCATCACCACCCTGGCGATCATCATCGGCCTGGTCATGGGCAACCTGCTCAAGCCCGGCGCTGGCACTGAACTGTCCAGCCTGCACGCGGCGAATATCACCCTGCCCACCAGCAACGGCGCCGGTCATAGCCTGGGGCAGATCATCGTCGGCATCATCCCCGACAACGTGGTCAACGCCATGGCCCAGGGCAGCCTGTTGTCGGTGCTGTTTTTTGCGGTGATGTTCGGCCTGGGCGTGGCGCGCTTGCCCGCCGAGCGCAAAGACCCGGTCATCGCGCTGTTGCGTGGCGTCAGCGACGCGATGTTCAAGGTCACCTCGATGATCATGGCCTACTCGCCCATCGGCGTGTTCGGCATGATCGCCGTGACGGTGGCCAACTTCGGCTTCAGCTCGTTGCTGCCGCTGGCCAAGCTGATCATGGTCAGCTATGTGGCCATCGCGTTCTTTGTGCTGGTGGTGCTCAACCTGGTGGCGCGCGTTTGCGGGATCAACCTGTTCGCGCTGATGCGCCATATCAAGGATGAACTGGTACTGGCCTTCTCCACCGCCAGCTCGGCGGCGGTGATGCCGCAATTGATGAAGAAACTCGAAACCTACGGCGTACCGCCTTCACTGGTGAGCTTTGTGGTACCGGTGGGTTACTCGTTCAACCTCGACGGCGCTTCACTGTTCCTCGGCATCGGTACCCTGTTCGTCGCGCAGTTGTACGGCATTGATTTGAGCCTGGGCGATCAGGCCTTGCTGGTGGTGACCATGGTGCTCACCTCCAAGGGTGCGGCCGGGGTACCGGGGTTCATGTTCGTGATTCTCTCGGCCACCCTGGCCAGTGCCGGTTTGCCGTTGGAAGGCATCGCGTTTATCGCCGGGGTGTACCGCTTGATGGAGATGCCGACCACGGCGCTGAATGTGCTGGGCAATGCGTTGGCGCCGTTGGTGATTGCCAAGTGGGAGGGGCGTGAGGTGCGGGCTGGGCAGCAGCAGAAAGCGCAAAATGTGCAGATGGAATGAAGCGACTGCTGTGCTTCTGTGGTAAGCGGGCCTGTTGTGGCGAGCGGGCTTGCCCCGCGTTGGGCTGCGAAGCAGCGCCAATAAAGGCACTGAGATTTTCCGATTAGAACTCATAGGCTGATTTTGGGGCCGCTTCGCGTCCCAACGGGAGCAAGGTCCCTCGCCCCAGGTACAGTGTTCGCCCTTAACTGACTGGCATCGGGGCAAGTCCGCTCATACAAAAGCGCCACATTTTGACCTCGCCACATCGAATAAAAGCGCTCCGAAGAGCGCCTTTATTCATTCCAGCCTTACTGCTCGCTGATGGATTTCACCTCAGCCTTGGCAGCACCGCCAATCGCAATGCGCTTAGGCTTGGCTTCCTCGGGCACGATCCTGAGCAGATCGATGCTCAGCAAACCATTGGCGAGCTGTGCGCCCTGCACTTCAATGTGGTCAACCAGGCGGAACGACAGGCGGAACGCGCGCTGGGCGATGCCTTGGTGCAGGTAAGTGATGCCCTCATCGTGTTCCCGCTTGCCGCCGGCGACGGTCAACACGCCTTTCTCCACCTGAATATCCAGGTCGTCCTCCACCAAGCCTGCCGCCGCGATCACGATCCGATAATGATCGTCACCGTGCTTCTCGACGTTGTGTGGCGGATAGGTGGTACCGGCCTCGCTGCGAAGCGCCGATTCGAACAGGTCGTTGAAACGGTCAAAGCCCACGGAATGACGGAACAGTGGGGCCAAGGAAAGAGTAGTAGCCATTGCAAAATCTCCTGAGTTTTCTCCAAGTGATTTGATACGCGACCCGCATTCGGCATCGCGTAATCCCTAGGTAGGTTCAGGCGGAAAAAATTCAAGCGTCACCCTAAAAAAATTTTTTGTGCGTTTTTTTGGCTGCTGGCACGCCGGGTGTTCGTCAAATTCAAGGCGAAAAAAAGCCTGCATCGCTGCAGGCTTTCTCTATCTGGCTTCACGACCTGGACTCGAACCAGGGACCGAGTGATTGACAGTCATTTGCTGGCTGTTAGGCGCATCGGGGCCACGACGAAATGTGGCGCGGAGATAGGGTCGCTGCATAGCGTGGGTCGCATGAATGCGTCACGCCAGGAAAGTTAGTCGGGTTGGGTGGGCTTGTCAAAGCTGGAGAAGTCAATAAATTGTAGGAAAAGGCGACACTCTTAGTCAGAGACAGTTTAGTCCTCAATGATCGCCTTTCATCAATACGCTTATATAAAGTTGCTCCACTTATTGAGAAACGACACTCAACTCTAAATTTAGTAAAAACAAATTATGCGGCTTCGCTTATTAATACTTACTGGCATAATTTTCGCCTTTCCAAAACTTCTGTTACTTTGATTAACCAGCCAACACCCCAGACAGCTGTTTAAGAATATTCCTTTCTATCCATCTTACCGCGCTGGGATTTACGGCCTCTACACGCCTTGAGCAAATACAGCACCCAAACCCTCACCGCCACTAGAATGGCATAGGCTAAAGCACCTTTAACCAAACCAAAAACATCAACTCCCCCTCCCAATTGCCACTCTTAAAATAATGTACAACAACGGCGAAAAACGCCCCTAAAAACCCTAAAAAAACAAATAATCCCACACAATAGAGCATTAGAAGCAAAAACAGTTTACCTTGGACTTTCGCCAGTCATTACTTGCCTCCCAATGCGTTAATTTGTCCATTCACCACCTTCGGCAGAAAAGATCCGGAGGTATTGCCGACAGTCTCAGCCGCCCCACCTATTATCGGTATCAATTGCCCCGCAACCAACTTTCCGCTTTTGAATCCCACCACACCACCGACAGCGGTTACCCAGAGTGAGTATGTTGCATCTTCTCTTTTAATATAACTCCTCACCGCTTAAGCTAGTGCCCAATGTAACCCCCAAGACTTCTGTCTTGGGTCGCTATTCCAACGCCCGTGCAACGGATAAATCGACATAATCCATAAGTTTTCCCGCCATCAGTTGATAGTTGAAATTCGCTCCACCGGAAATTTATCCCCCCACAGCCACGTCGGTAAGTCCAACAACGGGGCTTCAACGGCTACCAGCGGAACTCCAGCCATCATTGACAAAGCTTGTATCAATGCGTTTGCAGGCGTCCATCCGTCATAGCCAGCCCCACCTTTTTCCCCAAGCCTTGCTCATAGACACACCACACTAACGTCTAAAGATGATTGATTTCGCGAAGTCCGCATACTTATAAAACCAACTCAACGCAAACAAAATCGAGAATGGCATTCCCAACCATACAAATACCACATCAAACCCCACCTCAAACCCTGCGGAAATAAACAGGACCGGCAACAACGCCAACAAGCATCCTAGGGACAACATGACGACCAAAACACCCGCCCCCATTATCGCCGAGGAAATGAACTTACTTACCGTCACCCTTAGCCTCCTCGTAAAAGCCGCAGCCCTTATAGCCAACTCCGCCGACATATATACCTAGCGCAGTACCAAATGGCGTTTTCGTGCCTAACTGCATACGTTACCTACACACCAGTCTGGACGAACACTACCCGAAGTGCCGTAAGGAACTTCTTGTCCATTTTTATAACTGACTTGTGGGCGAGCTCCAGCACCAAGATCAGCGCCGACATCAATTTCAGATTTTTGGGGTGTGGGACGAACAGGTGTCCCAGTAGAGGCAAGATCATCTACCTTTCCAGCAGCGCCACCAGTTGCTTTTGCACCAACTAATCAACCATGTTTCTCAGAAAACTAATACCAAACTCATCACGAATCACATACAAGCTTTCGTACTGAAAAGAAAGAACAAATTTAAAATCCGTCTCTATCGACAGCTTCGTAAGGAAAGACTTAATATCCTCAGAACTCTCCAGCAAATATTTTATAGGACAATGAAACGCTCCACTCATACCTGCTTTCCAATCAACATCAACCCCTTCAGCAGCAACGTCCTCAGGAGTACTAAAGCAACGAAATACAAAATAAACACCTGAATATTTAAAGTTACCTGTTAGATAACCACTTTCAATTGCGTGCTCAGCCCCCATCACTGAGAGCACTGAAGCAATTTCTTCAAAGGAAACTCCAACTTCAATCTCAAGATTCATTGTAATTGTCACTTCGCAGCCCCTATCACCCTAAATTCCCCGCCCTTCATCAAATAAAGCTTTTTCAAACCTTCGACAGGATTCGAGCGCAGTGCACTTTCTATCTGATCAAAGGTCAATGGAGAGTCAGCCAAATTCACAACAATATTGCTAGCCTGAGTCTCAACTTTACCGGTTATTGTTTTCAGCACTGAAATTGGGCTATTGGTGATTGGCGAGAAAACATCAGCTAGTTCACCATTAATCCGCAAATCAGGGTTGGCTCCTTTTTTCCCAGAATTTGCCAACTGCTCAACATCATATCCAGCTTGAGCAAGCCCCTTCGAAGCTTCATTTTGACGCTCAATTGATCGAATCATGTCCGGACTTGCATTTTTTGGTGGCAGCTCAGGCTCTCCCTTCAAAGAACCTATCTTTGCCAATCCACTGGTTCCAGCCTCAGCGTCTGTTATAGCACTCGTCGCATTCAGATTACTCGCTGGCCCTCCTTTTGCACCAACATGCGACTAAAACCGATAGAGTTAACGCCTATCCTTTTCCGGCAACCAGCCCTCTTCAATTCTCTGGACCAATAGAGTGTCGTTCCATGTTCCACGTATAGGAAACTTCCGCTGCTCTTCTGTAATTTCGCCAACTTTCCATTCTTTCTCCCCGTTCCAAAACCACCAAGCATCGACACGCCCAGTTGAAGGGTCCACTACTCCAGCACGGAAAGTTGGGGTCTCCTTAGAGTGCGTTGGAACAGTACAACTATTAGCTTTTTGGATAATTCCTTGCTTCAGAGCTGCCGAGACAGGAAAAAAAATCCAGAAATTTGTTTTTTCCTCTACCAAGACATCCAAATCTGGTTCGTCATGATACGTACCTGGCAAGACACGGATTAAAGAACCCATAGGAGGGATTTTTTTCACAAACTGGAAATATGCTTTTCCACTCGTAGTTGCGATGGCAAATACATCTCCAATTTTGATCATTATTTAAACCCTGGATATCCAATTGATTTCAAAAGAGCGGCACCTCTAGCGAGAGACTCCGCATAAATCGGATTAGCTGTGGAGATACTGTTGATCTTATTGATCAATGAGCCGCCATCTTTACCTAAGCCGTTGTATTCGATCAACACTTGCTCAACTGCCCTTGCATCACTGCGAGATATATTCTGAAGACCTGGTATTGCATCAATTTCAATGCCTTTCTGGGATAAGTGTGCCGCTGACCGCGCCTCAAGATTATCGGTAATACCAACATACTGTACAGTGCCGTCTTCAGCCGTCGAAGAATATACAGCGGTCTTACCTGGATCAGGTACTACATCTTTTGCGCCGAAGGACTAACCTAGCTTATCAAAATCTCTCTTAGCTCCTCGACAAATCGGTCCCCCCCTTCACTTTGCGACTCCAAACTAATCATCACGGGAAAGTCTTCGTAAACCAA
This sequence comes from Pseudomonas sp. FG86, assembly GCF_057808775.1. Classification (NCBI taxonomy): domain Bacteria; kingdom Pseudomonadati; phylum Pseudomonadota; class Gammaproteobacteria; order Pseudomonadales; family Pseudomonadaceae; genus Pseudomonas; species Pseudomonas sp. FG86. The sequence goes on from NZ_JBMDIS010000005.1 coordinate 51,803, forward strand.
TCGCAGGGACTGACCTTTTATAATCACGCCCCAAACTCTAGTATCAACAGAATCATTTTTACTAATGATACTGCCAGAGAACTGCTTAATGAACTCCTCCGCATAGTTAGGGAAACCTTCCCAGCCCACATCAGAAATCAGCTCCGCATACAACCTTCCAGATTTCATACGGCCAAGAGCATAAACGTTATCATCAATAAATCTCTTCATTGAAAAAGGTCTCCACCGCCAGCCCGAGTAGAACTTTCAATTATCTGATCAAAAGTTTTACCTTTTTTAACTAGATCATCAAATGCGGGTCCAATCTTGTTGCCATATCGCTCCAAGTTTCTTGCATCAATGACATCAAGCATTTCCGGAGGTGTATACTCCCTGTACTTCATTTTCAGCTCGTTTCTTGCGCCATACGCATACTTTGCAACGTCTTCTGCGCTTGCACCGCTAGCACGCATCTTGTCCACAGCCCCTTGTAAGTCGTAAACATCTTTAACATAGTTTTGCCGGACAGGCGGGAGATACCCGAAGTCTCCGTCAGCTTTAGATATAGCGTTATCCCAAGCAGGAGTCCCTTTTGCACCTTCCGCCGCAGCACCACCAACAGCAGCCTTCAGCCCCACTATATTCAGAAGCGCTTGCGCAAACCAACCAATTCTCTCTCCAGTAGTCGCTTTGGCCTCTGTAACCGGGTTAGTGACACCAAATGCCATCGAAAGCTGGCATCCAATGCCAATTAGGCCCATCCCACCGCAGCCTTCACTGAAAGAATCATCAGCAAACTGCTTAAGCGACGCTTTCAGGTCGCTCGCCATTTTCTCCTGATTCGCTCGTCCTTCCAATGCCTGTTCGACGGTCGCCGGCTTCAGATACCACTCGTTACCGTCAGCGGTTTTCACAAATTGATCTGTAACTACACAGAACGAGGTATAGGACGTCTTGCACATGACGATGTCGCCAGGTTTGTGATCCAGCTTGGAGTCCCAGGTCGCATCACTTGCCAAGCTGATGGTTTCGTCTTTAAGTATGCTTTGGGCCTTCTTGAACAAAGCCTCAATATCAGCCTTCAGTTTTGTGCATTCATCTGACGAAACTCCCACGCACGACGAGTTGTACTCCTTTCGCATTATCTCCAGGGAGGCGTCTTCGATCGGGTTCAGATGGTTGTTCTCGACCGCGTTTTTAGCGGTCCCTGCAGCGGCAATCGCGTTGTTCAAGCCTCCAGCGGCCAGCCCACCCGCCAGTCCTCCAGCCAATGTTGATAGAGCCGATATCGTCTGCTTTTCCGACTCGGTTAAGCGTGGGCCTGCTCCGAAATGGCAGCAACAATTGGAAGCCATAGACCAGTTGCCCAAGAGCCAGCAGAAATTTGTTGCGCAGATGCTCGATGCCCTGATCGCTCAGGCCACGACCAAAGCGAGCAGCGAAGGACGGGAGGTTTTGCAGTAAGCAGATAAAACAACACCGGCACGAGGCCGGTGTTGAGTGAAGTCTATGCAGAACAACTATTCATAAACTTTCGATGCACACAATATCTTTGCAAAAGTACTCCAGCTAGGGCTAGTAACATCACTATCGCCAGAGTTTTTTGCATACATATCTATTGACCTAATCCAGGCTTCCATTGCAGCTAAAAACCTCTCTAAGTCCGGGTTTTCCCAGTCATCGGGATTAAGCACCAATCCCTCTCTGAACTCTCCAACAAAATCCGCAAGATCTTCTTTTGTCTGTATATCTCTAACTCGTTCAAAACTCATACGGCCCTCACTTACAAACGCCTCGAACACAGATAATCGAACCATTATTGGGCGTAGTCATTTTCCATCCTTCCTTGGCAACCTCTGCTGGCGTAGCCGGAACAACTTTGATTGGAACGCCCGCCTCAGACGCAGCAAGCAATCGTCTATTATCCAAGCTGTAAACCGCTCCATCCTTCTCAAATACCCGGATAGGAGGCAGGTCATCTGGAGAGATTTTCCCTGACTTCAGCCCGTCAATTGTTGACTGGAGAGTTTGGCCATCTTTGAAGGTATTCGAAACACTATCTTGCGTGAACCGGATATCTTTCGGGTTCGCATAACCAGTCAAGTTATCTGGTAAAGCAGATGGCAGCTTTTGGCCTGCGGCTCCTACTCCTTTTGCACCTTGAATCTCGTCACTGGCTTTGCTAATCAGCCTTGACGCTTCACTGACGTCCCCTTTTTTCAGCGCGTTCCTAGCTATTTTCAGAAGCCCGGCAGCAACCCGCTCACCCGGTACAAGAGACGCCGATGCCTCCAAATAGTCAAGCGCACTTTCTGCTTCTGCGACGCTTTTGATCGTACCAACCACGGGCACAAAATCTGCACCCGCTGACACCATGTCTTTCAGAGCTTCACGTCGTTCAGTGTACATCTTCACCGAACAAGCTTCGGCGCTCATTCCTACGCAGTTTTGCTCCTTATAGTGTTCGTTTTCTGCTTTGACGCGATCTTCAACCACCTGCTGAGGTGTTTTACCCCTCGTCTGTGCGTCCGCGATATCACTAATCGCATTGTTCTCTGCCGCATTGCTCCCTGCCTTTGCCCCAGCAACCGCACCACCCAAATCACCCCCCACAATCCCACCGGCTAACCCCGCCGCCAAGCCCGACAGTGCAACAACTGTTTCTTTTTGCTCCTGCGTCAGATCGGAGGTTTTGATGCCCGGATACAGTTGGTGAGCAATGAACTCGCCCGTTGCCGCTCCGGCCCCACCTGCCAGCGCCGAGTTGCCCTGAGCTTGCGCTACCACCGCCCCCAATACGGCATGAGCCATAGTACTGAGCGCGGTATTGTCTCCAGTTGTTTTCTTGATCACTTGCGCCAAATATGGCGCTGAGGCACCCGCAATGGCTGAACCGATATCGCCTCCTACCAGTCCTTGTAATGCGGCCGTCACTGCCTGAGCTACACGCGGGTAGTCACCACCGACTCCGTAGTCAGCCATGATCTTTTTGTATGCCGCACTGTCATGGATCTGTTCATCCGTCGGTCGATCAATATCCTTTTTTGCCAGCTCTTTGCGGGCGGCGTCACTGGCATTGAGATCCCCTTGGGTGCGTACGATGTCGATTGTCTGAGTGCCGATATCCCCAATCAACTGCACCTGCTGCAACCGTTTCTGCTCTTTCTCCTTGTCAAAGATCGGGCTGATGCTGTCGTTGGCGTGTACAACGTCGTGGCTCAGGGTCGCAACGTCCTGCAGCTGTTTGGCAGGGTCACGAATATCCAGGGTGCCTTTGGAAATAGCCGATGAAGTCGTGCCACTGGCACTGTCGCCATGGTTGAAAGCGATCAATGTACCGCTGGGCATGTTGCTGAAAAATTTGCCCGCGCCATCGCTGCTACTACTGACGCTGGCACTCTGCAGCTTGCTGGTGTAATCAGCCTTGTTCTTGATCTCACTCCAACCAAGGGTCCCTGTGCTCAGCCGGTTTTTGTCGGCGTCTGCGGTACTGGCAATGACACTGCCATCGAGCTGTGTGTGGTTTTTTACATCAACTTGATAACCACCCTTCCCGCTAAAGAGGCCGGTTTGTTCCTGCACACTCTCGTATTTAGAGTCGATCTTGCTTTTGCTGACGCTAAGGCTCGCGCTTCCACCCGTGCCGATAATGGCGATACTGGCGCCCCCACTGACATTGGTTTGCTTGGACTTGTAATCGTCGGTGTCCTGCAAGCTTTGTAGCGTCAGGTCGCGGCCTACGTTGGCGGTGATCTTTTCAGCATTGACCTGTGCGCCCTTAAGGGCGGTGTCTCGCCCGCTGATCAGACTGACTTGCTTACCCGCATCCAGCGTCGTTTCGGTCCACGTAGTGCCATTGCCCTTCTCACTGCCCGTGCCTTTGTTTGCATTAGCAAAAATACTCAGGCCCATTCCGCCTTCGGAACTGACCCCCAGACTGACGCCAACCGCCCCACCGCTGCTGCTGTTCTTACCCTCGAGCTTTTGCGTATTAGCCGCAGCCTCCAAGCGGATATCGCGCTCAGCAGCCAACAACATTTCGTTGCCTGCCTGAAGCTTGCTGCCTTGAATACGAATATCACCGTCAGCCCCAGGAATACCGTTGCCGGCAGCTACGATAGTCAGATTGTTTCCGGTGGTCAGACTGCTCCCCTGACTGACACTCTGCTCTTGGGTCTGCTTGGAGTTGGACTTCTGCGATCCAAGGGAAATACTGATACCGACGAACTGTCCGGCATTGCCGGCAGTCATTCCACCTCCCTGCTGCGCCGCTTGCCATGCCTGGACACCCGTCAGACCGGCTTTGACACCTTGCAATGCGGAAAGTCGACTATCGTCCTCGTTCTTGGCTTGCTTAGCAGTCTGGTAAGCGGAGTCGACCGCACTGCCCACGGTCCCGGACAATGCCAAGGTCAGGCCACTGCTCTTGCTCTTGGAGGTCTGCTCGCTCCGGTTATTGTTTTCGTCCGCAAGGACGTTGACGTTCTGCCCGACAAGACGAATGTCCTTGCCCGCAGTAACGTCAGACCCTCTGATGGTCAAGTCCTTACCCGCCTCGATATTCACGCTGCCAAGCACACTGCCGACGTTGCTGGCCCGGGTGCTTTCAGTGGAGCTGGTCGAGGTGTTCTGGTTACTGGTCGAGCCTAGCGTGAAGCCGATCCCACCACTGCTCAACAAGCCAGATTTTTTCGTCGATGAGGAATGACTTTGTTCGAAGGTTTCCGTCGCCCCGTCAATCACCACATTGCGTCCGGCAATCAGGCTGGTGGCGTTGGTGGAAACTACGTCACTGGCGGTAGTGCCAATGTCCCGACCGGCACGGACGACCACCGTGTCGGCACTGATGGAGGAGCCCTGTTGAGTGATAGAGCTGCTGCTATCGATGCGTGTCTTCTGGCTGCTGGACAACAAACCGCTACTGGCCTTGGTTTTGCGGTAGTAGCTGTAATCGCTGTTTTGCGCCGCGTTCAGGTCTAGATCGTTTCCTGCGTACAGATAAGCTTCCTTCCCCGCACTTACACGACTGGCGCTTACCAACAGATCCTGGCTCGCACTCAAGGCGACGTTGCCTCCGGCAGTGACAGTGGTGGAAACCTGCTGAACGTGATCCTCCTGACTCGTCACCTTCTTGGTCTTACCATACGAATGCTGCTCATCCGCCGCCGAAGCCAGGGTCAGATCACCCACCGCACTCATGCTCACATCGCGCTTGGCAGCAAGCTGACTGGCAATCGCGGTGACATCGCGGCCAGCGCTGACTTTCAAGTCCTGCCCGGCATCGACGGTCGAGCCGTATTGGGTAATGCCCTGACTGGTATACAAACCACGCACGCCGCTGGTGACTTGTTCAGCAGAGACAAGGTTGACGTCACGTCCGGCACTGATCGTGGTGTCCTTGCCGCTTTTGAGCACGCCGCCGGCGTTGTTGACGTCTCGCCCGGCGTTGACAGTCAGGCCGTTGGCGGCTTCGATGCGGGCGGCGTTATCGACGAAGTCAGTGCGTTCGGTTCGGTAGCTGCTGCCGCTTTCGTGGGTGGTGACCGTGCGTTCGTTGATCACGTCGCGGCCGGCCGTCAGTGAGACGTCGCGGCCGGCGATGACACCGCCTGCCTTGTTGATCAGGTTGTTGCCGGCCAGCAGGTCGAGACGATTGCCCGCTTCGACCAGACCGCTGTTCACCAGGTCGTTGCCAGCCGTCGCCGACAGGTTGTTGGAAGCTTTCAACGTGCCGGCGTTGCTCAGGTCCTTACCAGCGATCAGGGTTACGTCGCTGCCTTGGATAAGGGCGCCGTTGGCCGCCAGGCGATTGTTGGCGTTGGCCAGGTACAACACCGGCACCAGCACTTGCTCGCCGTTCACCTCGGCGTTTTCCATCCAGACAATGTCGTGGGTCAGGGCTGCGACCTGTTCGGAGGTCAGGGAGACGCCCAATTGCAGGTTCAATTCCTGTTTGCTGGCGACGGCGTTGTTCATCAGGTACTTGAACATGCCCTCGTCGGAGGTCTGGCCATCGATGAAGCGCTGGCCGGTTCGGGCGACTACGGCTTGCTGAATCAAGTTCTGTTCGTAGAAACCGTCACCCAGGCGCTTGGCGCTTTGGTCCGGGTTGTAACCGAGGTTGGACAACAGGTAGTCCGAACTCATGAACTGCTTGAGGTCGGTGAGTACCGGGTTGGTTTCGATCAGGTATTTATGGGGAGTGGACTGACCGCTGCTGGCGGGCAAGCCCTGGACACGATTAATGGTAAATGCCGTGGACCGGCCTGGCAGTGCAGAACCCTCAGCGCTGGCAGCCGGTGGGCTGACGTTAATCGCGCTGGCTCCCACGTTGACGTTTGACGCCTGATGACCTGCCGCAGTCAAATCTACGCCGCTGGCCGAAGCCTGAGCGTCGTTGCCCAGTTGAATGTTCGGGGGCTGGACGCTGGGCAGCACTTGCTGACGCTGGGTCGGGCTGACGCTGGCGCTGCCCATGGTCCAGCTTTGCGGGCCGCTGGCCACTGGAGTACTGCTGCCTTGACCACTCAGGCGGAACAAACCGTTCTGCCCGGTGGGCAGTGCGAAGCCCGGTAAGGCCAGTGGATTCACCTGCTGCTGGGCGAGGTTCGGTGGCAGCTGTTGATTGACTGTAACTCGCGTCGAAAACGCCCCCGCGCCGCTGGCGCCGGCACTGCCGGTGGTGGTTTTCGCACCCGCACCTACATAGGTGAAACCGGGCCGCGCCACACGGTTGTCGATACCGTCCTGGGCCTTTATGTTCACCGCGCCTGCCGCCTGAATCACGGCAGCGTAGGTCTGGTCACCCGTGCTGATCTTGGTGACCCGGCGCAACACCGTGCGCTCTTGCTCGGTCATGCCGATAAACGAGGACATGGCGCCAACCAGGCCGCTCAGGTCTTTGGGGTTGTAGCCCGCGCCGCCAATGGCATAGCGGTTGTTGAACGCCGCCGCAGCGTCGTACCACATACCGGCATTGCGGGTGCGCTCGGACACGAACAGCCGCCAGGTTTCGGTTTCGCCGGTTTCAACGCCGCTGTTGGTCAGGTTGTTGGCGGTAATGTTGAGGTTGCCGGCAGCACCGATGGTGCTGCTGGCATTGAGTACATCACCGCCTGCGATATTGAGGTTTTTCCCAGCGGTGATGCTGGAACCGGCGCTGGCAGCGGTCACCTCGAGTTTTTCGCGTTGGTCGATCTGCCACAGGTGGTTTTGCTTGCCGCTGCAGTCACCCGCGTAGTTCGGGCTTTCTATGCACGGATACTCCGTGATGGAGGCGGTGTAAATGCCACCGGCACTGGTGGTCAGCACGGCACGCACGTTCTGAAGCGTGCTGGCGGCCAAGCTCAGGTTGCCATCGCTCTGGATGCTCGACGAGCTGTTGATCACGCTGGTTGCCAGACCGCCCTGCCCGTCGCGGTCGATGCTCAGGTTGCCCAGGCTGTAGATATCGGCGTAGCTGTTGTTCAGTGTGTCGAGGCGCAGGCTCATGTCGGCGCCGCTGAAGATCAGGCCGTGGTCGTTGACCAGCGCGCCAGTGGTCACGGTCAGCCCTTGACCGCTGCCCAGCGTGCCCTGGTTGTTGATGCCCCCGGCGTTGACGATCAGGTTGGTCGCCGAGGTCAGGCGACCGACGTTGTTCAGCTGGCCGCCGACTGACACCGTAGTGTCTCCGCCGCCGGCGATGCTCGAAGGGGCGTTCAAGCTCACTTGCCCGGCACTCAGCCCGAGTGTCCCAAGGCTACTGAGCCGGCCATTGCCTGCGTATGTGCCACCGAGGTTCAGGTTCAGCGCACCGTCACTGGCGATCAGGCCATCGTTGGTCCAATTGCCGCCGCTACCGACGAGGCTGGTGGACGCCAACAGCTGGCCACTGGCGGTCTGGGTGAAGTTATTGACGTTGACGTTCAGGCGCGCGGCCTGGATGACGTTGCTGTTGCTCCAGCTATCGGCGTTAAGCGTCAGGCCGCCGCGAGTGACGATCGAGCCGCCGGCGCCCGTGACGTTGGCGGTAGAGATGTCGAACGTGCCGTCGCCCACATGCAGCAAGCTGCCGCCATCATTGAGAAAGCTTCCTGCCGCCAGGCTCAGGTTGGTGTTGGCGCTTTCCAGGGTGCCATTGCGGTTGTCAAACAGCCCGCCAATCTGGAAGTCGGTTTTACCGCTGCCGCCCAGAACACGCAGTTGGCCGGTCTGGTTATCGAGGCTCGCGGCCTTGATTGCCAGGGTGCTGTCGCTTTCGATGATGCCCAGCCGGTTGTTCAGTGCGCCACTGAGGTTGAGGTCGATCTGCTGACCGGCAATCTGGCCATCGTTGTCGCCGCTGTTGTCAAAATCGTTGCCGGTGACGTTGATCTTGCCTTTGGCGTACAGGCCACCGTTACGGTTGTCGAAGTTGCCGGTGATGATGATCGCGTCACCGCTTTGCGCCGACACTCGCCCGCCGTAGTTATCGATGCCACCCAAGGCGGTCAGGTTCAAGCGTTGTGCCTGGGTCACGCCGCCCTGACGGTTATTGTTCAGGTCATAGCCATTTTTCAGCACGCCGGTGAGCTGAGCAGTGAAGGCCGATTGCAGGCTGGAGAGCACGCCGCCGCGGTTATCGACATTGCCGGCAGAGACGGTCAGGTCGCCGGTCTTGGCGATGATCCGGCCACTCTGGTTATTGATATCCGCGCCTGTGGTAAGGGTCAGCGCCCCCTGACTTTGCAGCGTGCCTTTGCCATTGCTGAGGCTGCCGGCCTGGACTTGCAGGTCACCGCTCTGGCTGTAGATCAGGCCGTCGGCGTCGTTCTGCACCACGCCCGGTGTGGTGATCGTCAGCAGATAGTTAGCCGCAACGGTGCCCCGATTACGGTTGTCCAGGCCGCCGGTGAGCAGCGTCATCAAGCCTTGGCTGGCGAGCTGGCCGCCCTGGTTATCGATTTGCGTGGAGCGCTGAACCCGCAGCGGGCCGACGCTGGCCAGTTTGCCATTGGTGTTGGTCAGCACGCCGAGCAAGTCGAGGGTCACTGCCGCGTTGCCGACCAGATTGCCACCGGTGTTATCCAGCGCGGTGCCGGTGAAACTGAGGCCCTGCTGGGCGTTGACGGTGCCGCCGGCATTCCCCAGCGTCATCGCCTGAATCACCAGCGCCGCATCGCTGTCGATCAAACCGCCTTGGGCGTTTTTCAGCAGACCGCTGAGGGTCAGGGTCTGGGCGCCGCCACTGGAGATCACACCACCGTTGCTGTTATCCAGGTCCACGGCGTTGAGACTGAGGTTTTTGCGGCTGACGATTGCGCCTTCGCCGCTATTGAGTACCGCACCGCTGACCGCAACGGAAACATCGCCGTCGCGGCTCGACAGCGTACCTTTGTTGCGGTTATCCAGGTTGTTGCTGGTCAGGCTCAGGCCCTGCCAGCCGGACAGCAAGCCACCGAGGTTTTGCACGGCGTCGGCATTCACTGTCAGCACATTGCTGCTGATCAGCTTCCCACCCGTGTTGTCGAGTGCCCGTGTGCTGAGATCGAGGCTTTGCGTGCTGGAGATTTCGCCGTTGCGGTTACTCAGGTCGCGTAAGTGCTGAATGCTCAACACGCCGGCGGTGGTGATCAGGCCGCCGCTGTTGTCCAGGTCTGCTGTGGCCGCACCAAAATCGATGGCAATTGCGCTGCCCAACAGTGAACCGCTCTGGTTATTGATACCGCGGCTGTTAATGGTCAGACCGTTGGTGGCGTTGATCAGGCCCTTATTCTGGTTATTCAGAAGGCCGTCGAGGTTCACGTCCAGATTGGCACGACTGGTCAGCGTGCCGCCGCTGTTGTCCAGGCTGCCGGCCTTGACGTCGAGTGTGGCGGCAGCTATCAGCCCTTTGAGGTTGGTCAGCGCCTGATCGACGCGCAGGGTCAGGGCCTGATTGCTCAGCAACTTGCCATTGCTGTTGTTCAGGCTGCGAGCCGTCACGTTGAACGCTTGGACACTGGAGATTTCACCGCCATCGTTGTTGATGTCGGTGAGATTCTTGAGCATCAGCAACGGCGCGCTGATCAACCCGTTCTGGTTATTCAGTTGACCCCGGTTCACGTCCAGCGTCAGGGCGGTGTTGCTGAACAGTTGACCGCCCTGTTGATCCAGGCCAGTGACGCTTGCGGTCAGGGCGCCGGAACTGGCAATTCGACCGCTGTCCTGGTTGGTCAGTTGGGTAGCCGTCAGGTCCAGCGTGTCGCCACTGTTCAGCCGCCCGTTGTGGCTGTTATCCAGCACACCGGTGTTCACGCGCACCGCACCTTTGCTGCTGATGCTGCCTTTGTTGCTGTTATCGAGGCTGGCACTATTGAGCACGAGGCCGGTATCGGTAACGATCACACCGCCTTGGTTCAGCACGATGCCCGTGGTGGTCAGCGTCAGCGGTCCTGCCGCAGACAGGCTGCCGAGGGTGTTGGTCAGGCTGGCTGCGGTCACGTCCAACCGGCCTTCAGCACTCAACAGGCCTTGGCTGTTGGTCAGATCGCCGGAGAGTCCGGCCTTGAGGTTTTTCTGGCTCAACAGCGAGCCGCCGCTGTTGTCGAGATCCTGCCCGATCAACGTCAGGTCAGTCTTGCCCGACAAAAGGCCTTTGGCGCGGTTGATGACATGATCGACTGTCAGCGCCAGCGCGCCCTGCGCAACTACCTGACCGCCATCGCTGTTGTCCAGGCTGTCAGCGCTGATCTGCATATTCCCGTCTGCAATCAGGGTGCCGCCCTGGTTGACGACCTGACCGCCTACCGTTACCCCGAGGGTGCCGCGGCTGCTGATCAGACCACCCGTGTTGTCCAGACGGGCGCTCTGCAGGTCCAGGGACTGTGCGGAAATCAGGCCCTTGACGCTGGTCAGCCATTGTTCGAGGCGCAGGGTCAGGCCCTGATTGCTGATCAACTTGCCGTTGCCGTTGTCGAGGTTACGAGCGTCCAGCGCGAATGCCTGGGCACTGGAGATTTCACCGCCCTGGTTGTTGATGTCCTTGAGGTTTTTCAGCATCAGCAACGGTGCGTTGATCAGGCCGTTCTGGTTGTTCAACTGCCCCTGATTCAGGTCCAGGCTCAGGGAGGTTTTGCTGAACAGTTGACCGCCCTGCTGATCAAAACCGGTGACGCTGGCGGTCAACGCCTTGTCGCTGGCAATCCGGCTGGCAACACCGTTGCTCACCTGAGTCGCGCTCAGGTCAAGGGTGTCGCCGCTGATCAATTGCCCGGCCTGGGTATTGTCGAACACACCGGTCGTCACAACCGTCGCATTCTTACCGCTGATCTGGCCTTTTCGGCTGTTGTCGAGGATGGCGCTATTGAGGGTCAGGGTGCCGTCGGTACTGATCGAGCCGCCCTGATTTTTCAACACGCCCTTGGTGGTCAGCGCCAGCGCGCCGGCACTCGACAAGTTACCGCCAGTGCTGTCGAGACTGCCTGCATTGACCGCCAGGGTTCCTTCACTGCTGATCAGACCGGCGACGTTGCTCAGGGCATTATCGAGGCGAATATCCAGACCTTGCTGAGTGACAAGGTTGCCACCGCTGTTGTCCAGGCTCTGTCCGACAACCGTGGTCGCGCCCTTGCTGAACAGTTGGCCTTTGGTCTGGTTGATGATCTGTGCCACGCGCAGGGCCAGATCGGTACCGGCGAGGATCTTGCCGTTATCACTGTTGTTCAGTTGCGAGCCTTGCAGGCCGACATCGACGGCGCTGGAGATTTCCCCGCCACGGTTGTCCACTGCATCGACGTTGAGTTGCAGCGCTTTTGTGGCGCCTACCAGACCGCCGCCACGGTTATCCAGTACCTTGCCGTTCAGGGTCAACGCGCCCTGAGCGACCAGTTCGCCCCCCTGGTTGGCGAACTGCGCAACATTGGCGATCAGATTGGTTTGGCTGGCAATGCGACCGCCGCCGTTATCGGTACTGGCGGCGTCCAGACGCATCGGCCCGACTGCGCTCAACAAGCCACCGCGGTTGTCCAGTTGAGTGCCCGTGAAATTGATCGCCGCCTGACTGTTGAGCAGCCCTTTTTGGCGGTTATCGAGTTGCCCGACATTCAGTTGCAGGTCATTGGTGGCGCGTACGTTACCGGTGCGGTTGTCCAGCGAGTCGCTGCGCAGCGTCAGTCGGTCCTTGCCGGACAGGCTGCCATTACGGTTATCGAGGCTGCCAGTCTGCAGGTCGACCGCGCCTTTGGCGCTGAGGTCACCGTTCTGGTTATCGAACAGGCCCGCAATGCGGGCGGTCAAGCCGCCATCGCTGACAAGGCTGCCGTTATGGCTGTTGTCCAGGCTGGCGGCAGTGATGCTCACACGCTGACCGGACCCCAACACCCCGTTCTGGTTGTTCAGGGCGCCGATCAAGCCGATATTCAGCGCAACGTCACCGGTCACCTGACCATCGCTGTTATCCAGCGAGGAGGCATTCACCGTGGTGTTACCGGCGCTGGAAAGCTCGCCGTTGTGGTTGTTCAAGTGCCCGACATTGGCCGTCAGGTCACCGCTGCTGGTGATCACGCCCAGGGTATTGAACACCTCATATGCCGTAACCTTCAGCGCGCTGACACTCAGCACACGCCCGTTGTTCTGATTGTCCAGAGTCTGGGCATTGAGGGTGGTGGTTTGTCCGCTGAGCGTGCCACCCTGGTTGGTCAGGGTCTGCGTTGCGTTAACAACCAGGTCACGACTGGCGATGATGTTCTTGCCAGTGTTGTTGACGCTCTGTGCACTGATGCTGACATCGCCCGTGGCATTACGGGTGTTATCGGCATTGACCCCGCTTTCGATGATGCCGTTATTGCGCAACTGGCCGCCGCTGGTGAGCGTGATGCGGTCCTTGGCGACAAGGTTGTTCTGACTGGTCAGGTCGCCTTGGGTTTTCACGTCCAGGGTAGTGCCGGCATAGACCGGCCCCTTGGCTTGCAGGTTGTCGGCCTTGATGTTGACCGCGCCGGCCGCCGCCGTATCAACCAGGCTAAGGTTGCCGCTGGCATCCAATTGCATATCGCCGCTGCTGGCGACCATCTTGCCGTCGAGTTTCACCCCGACACCGGCTTCACTGCTGACCAGCTTGATCGCGCCGGCATACATGCCGCCCAGGGCCGAGGAGTCGATGGCCAGCTGCGGCTTAGTCGCGGGGTCTGCAGCGCGGGCGGTGGCATTGAAGGTTTTCGCGTCGACGTCATTGGCGCCGGCGATGATCGTCAGGTTCTTGGCCTGGATCTCAGCGTTGATCTTGGCCGAGCGGGTGATGATTTCGAACTGGTCGACGTTGGTCGCGTTAAGACCAGCGCCTTCGATGGCGACGCTGCCCTGGTCGACTTGGTAGCGAGTGATCTGGCCGTTTTCGATGACGGCCTTGCCGGTGGTCAGCGTGGCCTGTGGGGTGTTGATGAAGCCACAGCCGTTGCAGGTGACACCGTACGGGTTGGCAACGATCACGTGGGCCGATTGCCCCGCCACTTCGGTGTACCCGTGCAACTGACTCGGGCTGCCGCCGTTGACCTCGTTGAGGATCACGCTGGCTGCTGTGCCGTTGAGGTTCTGGTTGCCGAGGATGATCCCGCCCAACTGGGTCGACTGGGTCCGACCGGTCGCGTTGTTGAGGATCACGCCCTGCTGGCCGACGTTGTAATCCTGGAATTGGTTATGCGACAGCCCGCTGCCATTGGGCGCCGCGATATTGACGATAGGCACGCCATTGCCCGCCTGACCGAGCGTCGTCCCCGGCGCGCTGACCACAATCCCGTCCGCCTGGGCCAGCAACGGTTGCCAGAACATCGCGTTGGCCAGCACCAACGCCAAGCCACGCTTGGGCAACCCCAGGAAGTTGGAACGACTTTTCAAGGCCGCAGAAGGTTGGCGCGCGAGGAAGGCGAACTGGCGAACGTCCATGTGTTTTCTCGATGCCCGAGGGGCAGTAAAAATTTAAAGAAAGAAATCCAGGCGGAAATAGATCGGCGCTTCACGTTCAGTGATCGGCCCCGGGCGTTCCAAAGAGTGTGCAAAGGTCACCGTGGCGGCGACGTTCTGGCCGCGCGCGAACAAGTCCACGGAGTTGCTGGTCATGCGCCCGTGCTGTTCGGCGTTGTAGCGGCCATGGCTGATCACGCCCTGGTCGTAGCCGAGGCTGGTGCCGTATTCGCTGAACACCGGCTGCATCCAGGCCCAGGTCACCGGGCGGCTCCAGCGCAGGTCGTTGCGCCAGTAGCCGCCGCTGTCGCCGGACAGGCTTTGATCCTTGTAGCCACGAATCGACGACTGCCCGCCCAGGCTCATGCGTTGCGGGCTGAACAGCACGTCTTCGCTGCGCTGGCCGGTCATCAGGCTGCTGAAACTGAACGACTCGTCCCATAGCTTGAACGGGTACAGGTAGCTCAGGGTCGCGGTGTATTTGCGGTAGCGCGCATCGGCCTGGCCGGGGCGTGGGTTGTGGTTGGCCTGGGCGTCGAAGGCGCCGATGCCGTCCTGCATGCCCAGGTCGATGTTGAGGAACGAACCGCCAATGCGTCGACCGTGGTTGATGCCAAATTGGGCTTCGCTGAGGCGGTTGCTGCTCAGGGCGAGTTTGCTGTCTTCGATGAAATTGTTGGTGCGCAGGTAGGCCACACCGGTGCTCAGGGAGGTTTTGCTCAGGGCGTCGCGGTGGATCACCCGCTCCAGGCGCAGTTGGTGGTTTTGGCTGTCGCCCGATTGCTTGAAGTTGAAGCCGCTGGCCTGGGCCAGCGAGCGGTATTCGCTTTCGCTGTAGGTGTAATTGAGGTTCCACCAGCCGAACGGCAGGCTGTAGTTGAGCATCGAGTTACGCGAGGTTTTCTGGTGATCGCTGATCGCATCGTGGCCGCCGCGCAGCGAGAGTTGGTCGGCCAGGCCCAGCGGATTGTCCCAATCGAGGCTGGCGCCCCACTGCTGTTCACCGGTGCTGCGTTGGCCGCCATTGTGGCGTGACAGGCCGACGCGCCAGGGTTTCTGCGGGGTGTTTTTGACCAGCACTTCGCTGCCTCCCACTTCCTTGCCGGGGGCCAACTCCATCTGCGTCTGGTTCGATGGCAGGCGGTTCAGTTGGTCGACCATCTGCTCGATCTCGCGCAGGTTGAGCAGAGCGCCTGGTTTGCCTGGGAAGCTCATAAACAGCTGGCGATCGGTGATACCGCTGCCCTCGGCGCCCTTCATGCCTTCCAGACGCCCTTCCACCACCTGCACTTTGAGATTGCCGCTGGAGAGGTTCTGTTGCGGCAGGTAGGCGCGACTGGTGACCAGACCTTTGGCCAGGTAGTAGTCGGTGATGACCTTGAGCAGATCATTGAGCTGCGGTACACCGAGGCACTGGCCGATATAGGGCTTGAGCAGGCGATCACGCTCGCCTTCGGACAGCGCGTCGGCGCCGATGAGTTCGATGGTGTTGATGGCGAAGCAGCGGGTGTCCGCCGGCGCCGTCGGTTTGGCAGGCGCGGCGGCTTTGCCGGGCAGGTCCTTGAGTTCTTCGAGGCGGCGCTGTTGCTCTTCGAGCAGGCGATCCTGACGATCACGGATCAGATCAGTGACGCCCGGCGTATCCTGCGGGGTCGCACCTTGAGCCGTCCCGGCGAAGCCCAGGCAAAAAAAAGCGGACAGCAGACTGAGCCTGGTCCGGGGTACCGAACGCCACATTGCTAGATCCCTCTACATGGCACTGTGCCATCAATTTGCGGCGATCTTATGGTGGCGTTTTAGTGGCGTCAATTAAATGTATAACTTTGTTCAGCTGCGACACATGATCAGTTTCAGCCTGAAAAATTAAGCTGTTTAACATCATGTACTTAAGCAAGAAATCACAGAATCCCACTCAAAGGCTTCATGCGGCACGGTCGGCACCTGCATCCCCTACACCGTGTAGCCGATGGTGAGCGCACATCGTTCATGCAACATGACAGGGCGTGCTTGCCTCTAGCTCATCGCTCGCTCTCAGGAAACATGCATCCGCCATTGCGGACCAGCGCCTTCAACTCTTCGCTTACCTGCGTAGGGTCTTGCGTTAATCGGGTCACGAATTCCTCGAGGTCCCGTGCGTACGACTTCGAATCGTGCTTCGCGCTCCAAAGGACGATGTTGAGCACGATGGGAATGAGGTCCAGGCCTTTCTCTGTCAGCGTGTAGAAATCCTTGCGCCTGTCGTCGGGGTTGGGGGCCTTCGAGAGAATTCCTTGCCCTTCAAGGAAGGCGAGGCGGGACGCAAGGACATTGGACGCGATGCCTTCCTCCGATTTCAGGAACTGGCCATAGGTCTTCTTACCCGCAAAAACGATGTCGCGAATGATCAATAGCGACCATCGGTCGCCGAAGATCTCTACGCCATAGTTCACTGCGCAATGGGACCGAATGTCTTCTTTAGATGTGGTTTTCATGGCGGGATCTTAACATCGCTTGCATGGTGCAAGTAAACTCCCGCCATTCACTTGCTTTTTGCAAGTGAAGCGCCCAGCATGGATAGGACATTGAGCGCGAATACCCAGCCGTAAAGGAGATTCCCATGTACGACACAACCCAATTATCCGAGTTGCTCCGGTTCGCACGCGTCTCTGCAGGCTCAACCGTCATCGACGTTTACCCAGGCAACGGTGAGTGGACCCGTCTGTTCTCCGACACCGTGGGACGAGAAGGACGGGTCTACAGCTTCGTGCCGGCCGAAGTCGCCCACTTCAAGAGCGATCCGCTCGGTAGCATGCAGGCGCTCGCGAAGGAGCCAGGTCGGGAGAATGTCGAAGCCGTCTGCGCCGACCTCACCGCGATGACGGAGGTCACGCAACCAGCGGATGTCCTGTGGCTGCACCTGTTCTACCACGATCTGCACACCGCGCTGATGCAGGCCAGGGGCGCCACGGCCGCCGACTTCAATCGAGCCGTCTATGAGCGGCTGAAGCCTGGTGGGTCCTACGTCATCATCGACCACGCCGCGGCCATCGGGGCGGGCGTGAACGATGCGCAGCCGCTGCATCGGGTTGAGCCCGCATCCGTTCGCGAGGAGGTGGAAGCGGCCGGCTTTGTACTCGATGAGCAAAGCACCCTGCTCGCGAACAAGGACGATCCGCACTCGATCAAGGTGTTCGATCCCGCCATCAAGGGCGAGACCGATCGCTTCGTCTTTCGGTTCGTGAAGCCCTGACAGGTCAAAACCCCGTCTTCATAGCACACCCACTTCTCAATCGGCGTCAGCCTTCTCGGCTGAGTGCACCCGCAGCACCCTTTTTTTCATCTCACTTACAAGGAACACCAACATGCGCGTTTTCGTCACTGGCGGGACCGGCCATTCCGGTCCGTACATCATCTCCGACCTCATCGCTGCCGGCCACGAGGTCACCGCTTTGGCCCGGTCGGACAGCGCGGCGGCGGCGATCACTGCGCTCGGCGCAAAGGTGCGTCGCGGTGATCTCGATGATCTCGAGCAGCTCAAGGAGGCGGCTGCAGCCGCCGACGGCGTAATCCACGTCGCGCACCGACAAGATCTGCTGCCGGTCGGTGGGATCGACGCTGTTGCCGCAGCGGAGGTTCAGATCATGCTCGCATACGGTGATGCACTGGCTGGAACGGGAAAGCCGCTGGTCGTGTCGGGCAGCATCGGTTCGCCGACTAACGAGGGTTGGCCGGTTCCTGGGCCAGTCCAGAGCCGACCGGCAACCGAGGAGGACCCAGCTCTTTCTCCAGTTGGCGATCAATACAAGGGCTCGCTGCGGGTTCGGAACATCGTGGAGTTGACTGCAATCGGTCTCGCAGAGCGGGGCGTGCGGTCTTCGGTCGTGCGCATTTCTGAAATCATGCACAGCCCAACCGACAAGGCCGGATTCCTTCAGGTCCTCATCGGGCAAGCAAAGGAAAAGGGCGTCGTTGGCTACCCTGGCGACGGCTCCAACCGGTGGGCGGCAGTGCATGCCCGCGACCTCGCTACCCTGTTCCGCCTGGCGCTGGAGAAGAGTCCCGCTGGCAGGTCCTGGCATGCGGTTGCTGAAGGGGCTATCCCGTATCGCGAGATCGCGCAGGCCATTGGCAGCCGCCTGAACCTTCCCGTCGTGCCCATTCCTGCGGACGTGATGATGGGGCCGGGTTTCTTCGGTTTCCTCGCGAACCTGGTGACGCTGGATACCCCGGCGTCAAACGCTATCACGCGCCAGATGCTCGGCTGGACACCCACGCAGCCCGGCCTGTTTGCCGATATGGACAACGGCCACTACTTCCCTGTCGCCTGAGTGAGCTGAGGCTGTTCGCCGGGTCGCAACAAGCCCGGCACCCACGGGATATTCACCGGGCGAAGCCTGTTCAGAGACTGCGGGCAAGACCCCGACTCATTTGGAGATACACATGGGCACTATCAGCATCATTGGTTCAGGAGGCATGGCGGCGGCCATCGCCGGTCGTGCCGCCAAAGCTGGATACACCGTCGAGGTGGTCAGCCGCGACCCTGCCAAGGCGCAGGCGCTGGTCGACAAGCTCGCAGCTGGCGCGACCACAGGCACCTATGGGGCCGCGCCCGCCGGCAACATCGTCATCCTCGCCGTGCCATACACCGGCGCGGCGTCGGTGGTGGCCGATTATGGGGATGCGCTGGATGGCAAGGTGATCATCGACATCACCAACACGGCCTCGCCGGACCTCACGGGCCTCGTCTCTCCCGCCGGCAGTTCTGGTGCGCAGGAGATCGCCAGGCTCGCCCCCGCCAGCGCGCATGTCGTGAAGGCATTCAACACCCTTTTCGGCCACGTCCTTGCCAAGGGAGGCCCACTCGACGCGTTCATCGCTGCCGACGATTTGCAGGCCAAGGCGCGCGTTTCAACGTTCCTCGAAAGTCTCGGGCTACGTCCATTGGATGTCGGTGGCCTGAACATGGCCCAGACGCTCGAAGCGCTCGGCCTGATGATGATCGGCCTGGCCAAAAACGGCGCCGGCACTTGGGACATCGCGTTGAAAGTCGATATCGGCTGAGACTCCTACACCACGCCCCTCACCGGCAGGTCCACAAGGTATCTGATCAGAACGGATGCGATCAGATGCGAGAGAAACGGAAAGCTATCTATGAACACACAAAGGAATGTCCAGGTGGTTAAGGACTTCTTCACCGCAATGGGCCGCAGCGATAGGCAAGGTCTGCTGGCGCTGACTTGCGAAGCTATTGAATGGATCATTCCGGGCGAGAACTGGCCGCTGGCTGGCACGTATCGCGGGCACGCGGGATTGGCAGATCTGCTTCATAAGGCTTGCGAAACGATGGAAACCTCCGTCATGGAGTTCCACGCGTACGTGGCGCAGGAAGATCGCGTTCTGGTCGTCGGCTTCGCGAAGGGGAGAATCAAAGCCACGAATAAAACGTGGGAGGACGATTGGGTCTTCGCCATTACCGTGCGAAATGGAAAGCTGGCGAACATCCGGGAGTATGTCGACACGCAAGCACTGGCACGGGCTTCCGAGATGGGCGCGGGCTCCAAGTCCTGACCCATCGAGATCGATAAGACAACACGATTCACAAAGTCAGCAAATACGTTTGAACAGCGGCGAGGACAGTGACGGCTGATTATCAAGATCGATAAGCAGGGTTCGAACACCTGCGTCGGCGCAGAACGCACCTAGATTGGCGCCAACCGTGGTCTTACCCGGCCCGCCTTTGGTTGAAACGACTGCTGCGACTTTCATGATACTGACCTCTGAATCGTAGGATTAGAGACGGCGTCATGCTGGTCACGCTGTGCGCTTTGATCACCCTGGAGAAATCCAAGGCAAAAAAAAGCCTGCATCGCTGCAGGCTTTCTCTATCTGGCTCCACGACCTGGACTCGAACCAGGGACCCAATGATTAACAGTCATTTGCTCTACCAACTGAGCTATCGCGGAATGCGCCGTATGTTACTGATTGAAAAGGAGAAGTCAAGCATTACGTAGCATTTGGCCGGTTTCATTCGGATGACCGGTGACGTCCTACTGCGTCGGGCTGGCCATTTCCTTGGCCAAATCCAGCCAGGCGCGTGCCGCCGGTGGCAGGTGGGCACTGGCGCGCCAAGCCAGGGCGATGTGCCAGTCGGTGTGGGGCTCGTCCAGGGGGATCAAGGCGATGCCGGCGTGTTGGTGCTTGTGCGCCAGCATGCGGGGCAGGAACGCGACGCCCAGGCCGGCCGCTACCAGGTCGACGATAAAGTCGATCTGGCCACTGCGGGCGGTGACTCGGGGCGTTACGCCCTTGCGCTCGCAGGCAGCCATGATCAATGCGTTCAGGGCGAAGCCGGCTTCGAACAGGATGAAGGGTGAATCCGCCAGGTCGGTGAAATCGATGCGAGTGTGCTGTGCCAATGAGTGGCTGATGGGCAGTACCGCCATCAACGGTTCATGACGCACGGGCTGGTAATCGAACCCCTCGTCCACCGGCAGCAGCAGGGCCGCCAGGTCGACCTCACCGGCTTCCAGGCATTCGCGCAGTGTCTTGCTGCCGTGCTCGGTCAGTTCGATATCGATGTCTGGATAGCGACTGCGATAGGTGGTGAACATCGCCGCGAACAGCACGCCACATCCTACCGGCGGCAGGCCGATGCGCAGCACACCGCGCTTGAGGCCGCGCAAGTCGTTGATCTCGGCAACGAGGTCATGGTGCTCGGCAAGCAGCACCAGGGCACGGCGGTAGGCAATTTCGCCGGCGGCGGTGAGTTCGTTCCGGTGGCCAAGGCGATTGAGCAGTGGCGCGCCGAGTTCCTCCTCCAGGGTCTTGACCGCCTTGCTCACCGTGGATTGGGTCAGGGACACCACATCGGCCGCTTGGGAGAACCCTCCCTGGCGCACCACTTCGACAAAGGCACGCAATGTGCGCAGGTTCATCAGCATTCCTTTAGCGACTGGGTAGTAGTGATAAAAGTTGTTTTTATCATGCCAGATGTTTGCTTATCGTGGCGCCACCTTGCCCGTGGAGTCACCCTAAATGATCATCTCGTCTGCTGCCGATTACCGCGCAGCCGCCAAGCGCAAGCTGCCGCGCTTTCTGTTCGACTATATCGATGGTGGCGCCTACGCCGAGCACACAATGCGCGCCAACGGCTCGGACCTGGCCGAGATCGGCCTGCGCCAGCGCATCTTGCGCAACGTTGATAACTTGAGTTTGAAGACCCGCGTCTTCGGCCAGGAACTGGCTATGCCCGTCATCCTCAGCCCAGTGGGCCTGACCGGTATGTACGCGCGACGCGGAGAAGTGCAGGCCGCCAAGGCAGCGGCGAACAAAGGCATCCCGTTTTGCTTATCGACGGTGTCGGTGTGTTCGATTGAAGAAGTGGCCTCCCAGAGCCCGCAAGCGATCTGGTTCCAGCTCTATGTGCTCAAGGATCGCGGTTTTATGCGCAATGCCCTGGAACGGGCACAGGCCGCCGGCGTGACAACTCTGGTGTTCACCGTCGACATGCCCACCCCAGGCGCACGCTACCGCGATGCGCACTCGGGCATGTCCGGGCCGTATGCATCGACGCGGCGGATGTTGCAGGCCGTGACCAAACCGCAATGGGCATTGGATGTCGGCTTGCTCGGCCGCCCTCACGATCTGGGCAATATCTCCACGTACTTGGGCAAACCCACCACCCTGGAAGATTACGTGGGCTGGCTGGCGAACAATTTCGACCCCTCGATCAGTTGGAAAGACCTGGAGTGGATTCGCGAATTCTGGAAAGGCCCGATGATCATCAAGGGCATCCTCGACCCGCAGGACGCCAAGGATGCGGTGAGTTTCGGCGCCGATGGCATCGTGGTGTCCAACCACGGCGGGCGTCAGCTGGATGGCGTGCTGTCCACCACCAAGGCGTTGCCACCGATTGCCCAGGCAGTGGGCGATGACTTGACGGTGCTGGTGGACTCCGGCATTCGCTCCGGGCTCGACGTGGTGCGCATGCTCGCCCTGGGGGCCAAGGCTTGCCTGCTGGGACGCTCGACGGCGTATGCACTGGCCGCCGAGGGCCAGTCTGGCGTGGAGAACCTGCTGGATATCTTCGCCAAGGAGATGCGCGTGGCCATGACGCTGACGGGCGTCACCTCGATCGACCAGATTGACCCCAGCACGCTGGTTCAGCCTGCCAAATAACCGGCGTCATACGGCAATGGCTGTTTTGCGTGTTAAAAACAGCCATTGATTTATAAGGAGTTTAATTAAGTTAAACGAAGTGGCATGAATCTCGCTCTAACCCTTCCCACGCAGGTTAAGCGATGACAAGACGTGCGGCAGTACCCAAGGGTTATAACCCATGACAAAGCGGTCTAAACTGTTTCCAATGTTTTACGGAACTGAAGGAACAGTAAGACGCTTGGCACTCGCCACTCTCATCGAGCCTGTAAGACAGCTAAGTGCTTAGAGGCCGATTGCTTATGAAAACACCCACCCAGACCCACGCAATCGACTTCGACACGGCCAAATTGCAACGCCTGGGCTTTGGCCAGCCAACCTCTCTGCCGCGCCGCCCCACCACTATTGTCCAGCTTCGCCAGCAACTGGGTCAGCAATTGCAGATCAGCCTGGAACCGGAGCGTATCCTCGGCCTGTTCTTTCGCGAGATCCAGCGTCTGGTACCCCTTGATGCCCTGCTGTACCGCCACCAGGCCAGTGATCTGCGCCTGGAGTTTGGTCATCGCGGCCATCATTCGGTCAGTTATGCCCTCAGTCACGAAGGCGAGCACTTGGGTGAACTGGTGTTCCGCCGCAACCAACGCTTGGTGGAAGAAGAGCTGAGCCAACTCGAATCCCTGCTGGCCACCCTGCTCTACCCGATGCGCAACGCCCTGCTCTACCGCGCCGCCACCCGCAGTGCGCTACGCGACCCGCTGACCCAGACCGGTAACCGCGTCGCCATGGACCAGACCCTGCAACGGGAAATCGATATGGCGCGGCGGCACCTGAACCCGTTGTCGTTGCTGATGCTGGACATCGATCACTTCAAACAGATCAACGACACCCATGGGCATGCGGCCGGCGATAACGTGCTGCGCGCGGTCGCCGCAGCGATCAAGGCCCAGTTGCGTAACGTGGACATGGTGTTTCGGTTTGGCGGGGAAGAGTTTCTGATCCTGCTGTCCAACACCGGCCGGGATGCCGCGGCGATGGTTGGCGAGCGTCTGCGCCAGGCGACGCAGGCCCAGGACTACTGGGCGGATGACCTACGCATCGAATTGACGGTGAGCCTGGGCTGCTCGACCTTGTTGGCGGGTGAGTCTGCCGACAGCCTGTTGCGCCGGGCCGACAATGCGCTGTACGTGGCCAAGCGCGAAGGCCGTAACCGCTTGGCAATGGCGGGGTAATGACCCCGCCATCACGCTGACCTTATGCTTCGCTGGCCACGCGAACCGGGCGTTCACGCACCGCCATGACCGCAGGTTTGTCTTTCTCCAGGCGCATGCAGCTTTCCAGGAACAGGTACATGTAGTCGTAGCTCTTGCACACGGCCTGGCGCAGCTCTGCCTGCAGCGCCTTGGTCGGGTTCATCCCGGCCAGGGTGCAGATGATTTCCAGTGCTTCCCACGGGTGGGCGTCATCGTACTGGGCATGCATCTTCAGCCATTTCATCGCACGCTTGCGGTCTTCCTCGGGGAAGGCGGCAGCGTAGACGCCGGTGGAACATACCACCGCGGACCACTCCCCGGTCGCCCCCTCGATCGCGTAGTTGGTCGCGGCAATCGCCACGATCAGCGAATCGGCCGAGCTGGTGTGCCAGCACCAATGGCTCAGCGCATGCAACTCCGGCGGTACGTTCTGCGCTTGCAACTCTTCGAGGCTGACGCCATGGGCGCGGGCCCAATGCACCCAATAGTCGGCGTGGTTCAGTTCCACGCGAATGTTGCGCATCAGCCACCGCCGCGCCATGTCCTCTCCAGGATGACGGGCAAACTTGGTTTTGGTGAGGTTCTGTGCCATGTACAAGGCAAACTGTTCAACCACTGGCCAGCCACCAATAAGGTAATGGCGCATGGTCTTGGCGCTGAGCGTGTTATCACGCATGCGCTGGTACAGTTCGTGCTCGACAACTCGGCGCTTGCTCTCACTACAGTCCTGGATCAGTCGTTGTGCCCAGGCGGGGTAACTTGAGGCTTCCATAAGCGGGCCGGTTCGGTTGAAGGTGTCGATCACTGTAAGGCTCCTTTTTAAGTGTGATTGTACAGACCAGCAAATGTTTCAGCG
Organism: Pseudomonas sp. FG86; assembly: GCF_057808775.1. NCBI lineage: Bacteria > Pseudomonadati > Pseudomonadota > Gammaproteobacteria > Pseudomonadales > Pseudomonadaceae > Pseudomonas > Pseudomonas sp. FG86. The sequence continues at coordinate 75,923 of NZ_JBMDIS010000005.1, forward strand.
GAATGTGCCGGGCGCCTTGAATAACAGGGGCTGCGGCCGCACAGGTCGACACTGCAAGCTATCAGGGGTAAACAACTGCGGGCGTTCAATCACGTAGCCCTGAGCGTAATCCACACCAATCTCGAGTAACGCCTGTTCAATGAGCGGTGTTTCAACAAACTCGGCAATTGTGCGCTTACCCATGACGTGGCCGATGTGATTGATCACTTCGACCATGGCGCGGTTAATCGGGTCGTCCAGCATATCCTTTACGAAACTTCCATCGATCTTCAGGAAGTCTACAGGTAAATGTTTCAGATAAGCGAATGAGGACATTCCGGCACAAAAGTCGTCGAGTGAAAAATGGCAACCTAACGCTTTGAGTTCATTAATAAAGCGAATTGCACTACCCAAATTGGCAATAGCGCTGGTCTCAGTTATTTCAAAACAAATCATTTCCGCAGGAATGCTGTAAGCCGCGAATTTGTCACGTAGAAACCCTAGGAAATCGTCATCGCCAATGGTTATTCCCGACAGATTAATCGCACACATGGCCATGGGCTGGCCCGGACGCTCATGCATGCAGCGGGCGATGATCTTGAACACGTTCTCAACCACCCAGCGATCCAGCGAGGTCATCAGGCCGTAACGTTCGGCTGCCGGGATAAAGCTGTCCGGCAGAATGATCCGACCGGCCTCATCATGCAGGCGCAGGAGGACCTCGATATGTCCGTTACCGGGGTCCGTATGGCCCAAGGCTGCGATTTCCTGGGCATACAGGCAGAAACGGTTTTCTTCCAGGGCCATGTGCAGGCGCTGCACCCAGGCCATCTCGCCGAAACGCAAGGACAGCTCAGAGTCATCGGCATGGTAGACCTGCACGCGGTTGCGGCCCTTTTCCTTGGCCATGTAGCACGCCATATCGGCGGCCCGCAGCGATGTCTCCAAGGTGGTCGGCGCGTGTGAGAGGTGCACCAGGCCAATGCTGACCGTGGTCATGAACGGCCGCCCCTTCCACACAAAATGCAGGCTTTGCACGGTATGGCGCAGGCTTTCGGCGATTTTTTCCGCCACCGGCGCCGGGCAGTTCTCCAGCAAAATACCGAACTCATCGCCGCCCAGTCGCGCCAGCGTGTCACCCTCCCGCAGGTCCGATTGCAACAAGGCGCAGATGTGGCGCAGCAGTTCGTCGCCTGCCGCATGCCCGCAGGTATCGTTGACCAGCTTGAACTGGTCCAGGTCGAGGAACATCAAGGCGTGGCGCCCACTTTGCTGGCGCGCGGCCTGTTGCAACACCTGCTCCAGGCGGAATTCGAATTCGCGGCGGTTGGCCAGGCCGGTCAGGGCATCGTGGGTGGCTTGCCACGACAGATTGGCAATGTACTGGCGCTCCTGAGTCATGTCGTGCAGCACCAGCACCGCCCCGCTGACCTTGCCGGCGCTACGGATCGGCGCGCCCACCAGGGTCACCGAGACCGTGCTGCCGTCCAGGCGCTGAATGGTTTTGGAGTGTTCACTGCCACCGCTGAGCTGGCCTTTGGTGATGTGTTCGATCAGGGTAAATCCATCGGGCTGGGCGTCTTCATCCAGCAAATTGAACAGCGAAGCCAGGGGCAGGCCCTGGGCCTGGGACGATTTCCAGTGGGTCAGCGCCTCGGCCGCCGGGTTCATGTAGGCAATGGCACCATTGACATCAGTGGTGATCACCCCGTCCCCGATCGATTCCAGAGTGATCTGCGCCCGCTCCTTTTCCAATTCCAGGGCATCGGCGAACGCATGACGCTGGCGCAGTAACTTATGGGTGCGCAGCAAAGCCAGGGCGATCAGGCCCAGGGCCGTGGCCAGGTTGGTAATCATCAACAGCCGCAGGATAAATCGCGAACCTTCGCCCAGGGCATCACTGAACGCCTTGGCCGCCGGCGTCACGCCGTCGTTGATGGCAAAGATCTGGGCTTTCCATTGCCGCACAGCGTCGCCGCTGACCTGGTGGGTGGTGATTGCGCGGTGCATCGTCTGGGCCAGGTCATCCAGTTGCACCAGGTAGCCATCCCCCACGGTCCACAACTCGATGGCTTTTTCCAGGTAACTGAAATGGCGAAAGTTGAGGTACAACCAGATCAGGCTGGAGACATCATCCGGGTGGTTGCCCCCCTTGAGGATCCCCAGGCGTGCGGCGGAGAGATCGGGTGTGGGCCGGTCCAGGGCGATACGCAGCTCATGCCCGCCCTGGGGCACGGCGATGGCCTGCTGGTATTTGAGGAAGGTGGCTTCGTCACGATTGTCGGCGTACAGGGTCAGGTAGTAGATGGCGTCCTTCTGGCCTTTTGACCACAGGCTTTCGCCGGCCACATAACCACGCACGGCCGAGAGTACGTAGAGACTGACACTGCCCAACAATGCCTGGAACAGCACGACGGCGATAAATGGCCAGACAATGCCCAACAACCGTGGCGTTCCGAGAGTCCGCTTTTGCTTCATGAAGTCCCTTGCACATGCACAGCTGAAAACGCACGCGAACATCCGCTCCTGATAGCACAGCGTAGGCTAAATCAACGCACTTGTTGCAGGTGCCCGTAAAGTTTGGCGTACAGGCCGCCGTCGGCGATCAGTTGCTGATGGTCGCCATCTTCGGCGATATGCCCACCATCGAACACCAACACCCGGTCTGCCTGCTTCACTGCTGACAAGCGGTGGGCAATGATCAGTGTAGTACGGCCACTGAGAAACCGCGCCAACGCCTGATGCAGGTTGTACTCGGTGGCGGCGTCCAGGGCAGAGGTGGCTTCATCCAGGATCACCACTTTCGGCTCGGCCAACACCATGCGCGCAATCGCCAGGCGTTGCCGCTGCCCGCCGGAGAAGCGCACGCCTGAGCGACCGACGATACTATCCAAACCCATGGGCAGCGCCTTGACGGTCGCATCCAACTGGGCGATTTCTAGGGCCTGCCAGCACGCCTGGTCCGTGCGGCTGCGACCCATCGTCAAGTTGGCCCGCACGGTATCGTTGAACAGCGCCGGGTGTTGCAACACCACCGCGACGTTCTCGCGAATGGTCTCCAGGCCGATTTCCTGCTGGGTGGCGCCGCCAAAACGAATGCTGCCAGCTTGCGGCGTGTAGAGCCCCAGCAGCAGTTGCACCAGGGTACTTTTGCCGCCGCCACTGGCGCCGACGATTGCCACCTTCTCCCCCGGCTCGATGGCCAGGTTCAATTGATCGAGCACCCGTTCCTCGCCATACCCGAACGTGAGGCCGCGCACTTCAAGGCCGACCGTCTCGCGCCCGGCAAACGGGTCCTGGCCGCCGGCATATTGCGGCTCATCGGCGCGTGCCAGCAGTTCGTTGATCCGCGTCAGCGCCCCGCCCGCCGCGTAGTAGGCGTATTGCAGGTTCAATAACTGCTCCACCGGGCCGATCATGAACCACAGGTAGCTGAATACCGCGAGCATCTGGCCGATGGAGAGGTCGGAGAACAGCACCGTCAGCATCGCTGCCGCACGGAAGATGTCGATGCCGAATTGGAACAGCAAGCCACTGGCGCGGCTGGAGGCGTCGGTTTTCCACTGGGAGTGGATGGCGTAGTCCCGCACTTCCTGGGCACGCTGGCCGAGGCGCCCGAGGAAAAAGCCCTGGCGGTTACCGGCGCGCACTTCCTGAATGGCATCGAGGGTTTCGGTCAGCGCCTGGGTAAAGCGCGAGGTGCTGTCGTTTTCCAGTTTCTTCAGGTGTTTGACGCGCTTGCCCAGCTGCACCGTGGCGTAGATCACCAGCGGGTTGAACAACAGGATCAGCAGCGCCAGTTGCCAATGCATCCACACCAGGATGGCCGACGTACCCACCAGGGTGAGCATCGCCACCAGGAAACGGCTGAGGGTTTCACCGACGAACTTGTCCAACGTATCCAGGTCGGTGACCAGGTGCGTGGTGACCGTGCCGCTGCCCAGGCTTTCGTATTCCCCCAGGGAAATACGCTTGAGCCGTTCGATCAGGCGCACGCGGATGCGGTAGACGATGTCCTTGGCCAGCCGGGCAAACAAACGCGCCTGCACCACGTTGAATACCAGCGCACCACAGCGCAGGGCCAGGGTCACCAGCAGCATCAAGCCGATATACCCAGCGGCCTTTTGCCAACCCAGGGGCAACGCGTGGTTCATCACCTTGAGCGCGGCATCGCCGTGGCCCAACAGCACTTCGTCGACCAACAGCGGCAACAGCAGCGGAATAGGCACGCTGCATAGGGTCGCCAAGACGGCGACACCGTTGGCGATCCACAGGGATTTCTTGTGACGCAGGGCCAGGCGGCGGATCTCCGCCCAGGTCAAGCGGTCGACACGAGGGGTGGGCGTTAGGTCGGGCTGATCATGCACAGGCAGCTCGCTCCAGCCATCGGGCGAGCAGAGGCGACAGCTCGGAGAGCGGCTGGTAGCCATTGGTCAGCAACGCCAACTGGCCATTGCGCTCGGCCAGCAGCGTCGGGAAACCGGCGATCCCCAGGTCCTGTACCCAGGTGAAATCGGCGGCGGTAGCGGCATGCTGCTCGGCGCGGTCAAAAGCGCCGGCAAACTCGATACGCGGGATACCGGCCTCCTCGGCCAGTTCCACCAGCACACTGGCGAGGGTCACATCGCGCCCCTCGACATAAAATGCATGCTGGATCAGGCCCAGCAGTTTCCACGCGCAATCCGGCGCCAGGCTGCGCGCAGTGACAATCGCACGGCACGCCGGCTCCGTGTCGTAGACAAAACCGTCGGGCAGCGCGCCTTCGAACGTGAACGTCTGCCCGGTGGCGTCGGTGACCGCCTGCCAGTGTTCCAGGATATAGCGCCGGGTCGTCGGCTCCAGCGCCGCGCCGCTGCCGGTGCGCAAGCCGCCCACCACCAGGTGCAGCTCCACGCCGGCCGCCTGGGCCTGCTCAACCAGCGCCTGCGCCACCGGGGCAAAGCCCCAGCACCAGGAACACATAGGATCCATTACATAGAGCAGGCGCGCGGACATGGCTCAGGCCTCGGAAGGAGTTTGCTTGTAGTTGAAGCCGATCGGGTGCGGCATATTGCGGGCCTTGGCCAACTCAATCTGCTTTTGCCGGTCGATCGCGCTGCGACGGGTTTTCTCCGGCAGCTTATCCCAGCAATGTGGGCAACTGATGCCCGCCACATAGTGCTCGGATGCGCGGTCTTGCACGCTCACCGGTGTGCGGCAGGCATGACATTGATCGTAGTCGCCTTCGCTCAAGTCGTGGCGCACGGTGACGCGATTGTCGAACACAAAGCAGTCGCCCTGCCATTTGGTCTCTGCCTGCGGCACCTCTTCGAGGTACTTCAGGATGCCGCCCTTGAGGTGGTAGACCTCATCGAAGCCTTCACTGAGCATGTAGCTCGAGGCCTTTTCGCAACGAATGCCGCCGGTGCAGAACATGGCGACCTTCTTGTGCTTGGCCGGGTCGAAGTTGGCTTTGATATAGTCGGGAAATTCGCGAAAACTGGTGGTTTTCGGGTCGATCGCGCCTTCAAAAGTGCCGATGGACACTTCGTAGTCGTTACGGGTGTCGATCAACAACACCTCGGGGTCGCTGATCAGCGCGTTCCAGTCCTGCGGATCGACGTAGGTGCCGACCTTCTTGTTCGGGTCGACGCCTTCGACGCCCAGGGTCACGATCTCTTTCTTGAGCTTGACCTTGGTGCGGTAGAACGGCTGCTCGTCACAGTACGACTCTTTGTGGTCGATGTCGTCCATGCGCGGGTCGTTCTTGAGCCAGGCCATCAGGCCATCAATGCCTTCGCGGCTGCCGGAAACCGTACCGTTGATGCCTTCTTCGGCGATCAGCAAGGTGCCTTTGATGCCATTGTCGACCATCGCCTGCAACAGGGGCTCGCGCAGCGCAACGTAATCTTCGAGGGTGACGAACTTATACAGTGCCGCCACGACAATCGGTTGAGTCATGGGTGTTCTCTCCAGGTGGCTACCCTCGTAAGGGGTGAACCGGATGCAAAAAAAACGCGCCGGCTAAGCGGCGCGTTGCGGATTCTAGCAAATGCCAGGTGTCAGAGACACCCGGTCATCAGCTATGGCCGCCGGCGCAGGTCGGCGAGGCCGGGGCTGCGTCGATTTTCGCCCACTCTGCGGGCGTGTAGGTATGCAGCGCCAGCGCATGAAACTCGCTCATCAGGTCACCCAGGGTGGCGTAGACCTTCTGGTGGCGCTTGACGCGGTTGAGCCCCTCGAACTGCTGGCTGACCAGCACGGCCTTGAAGTGGGTCTGCAACCCACGGCTGTGCATATGGCTTTCGTCCAGCACGCTCAAGTGCTCCGGGGCCAGGGCGGCAAGTGCCGTTTCGATACGCTGTTGCATGGTCATTCCTGCTTACTTCTTCTTGGCCGGTGCGGCGGCTTTAGGCGTCAGCTCGTTGGTCATGTCTTCCAACAGCTTGTTCACCACCGGCACGGCGCTTTCCAGTTTGGCCTGGGTCATCTGGGCCGATTGCTGGGTCAGCTGCGGCATTTTCTCCAGGACTTTCTTGCCCAGTGGCGACTGGTAGAACGCAACCAGGTCCTTGAGCTCGGATTCGCTGAAGTTGCTGGTGTAGAGCTTGACCATGTCCGGCTTCAGTTTCGGCCAGCCGATGGCTTGGTCCAGGGCAGCATTGGCCTTGGCCTGGTAGCTGTCCAGTACGGACTGTTTGGCGGCAGGCGCCTTGGTCTGTTCGAAACGCTGGGCGAACATTTGCTGCACTTGCATGTACACCGGGGTCCCCAGCTTGTCAGCGTGGGCCAGGGTAAGGAAGGCTTCGGCACTGGCGTTGTGGCTGGCGGTATCGGCAAAAACCTGGCCGCTGGCGCAAACCAGAGCAACCGCGGTACAGATGGCACGAAGACGAGTCATCGAGTTTCCTTTTCTAGCAGGCGAGGTAAGACCCCAAGGGCGCCCATTCTGCGCCTAAAAAACGCCCCGGCTCAACCCCGAGCCTTAGCGGGCGCGGATTGCCGTGAATGAATCCGATGAAAAGTCTTTTAGGGAACCCCCCGGGCCGATCACAGCCTAAACTGCGCAAACGAACCTGAAGGAGTGTGCCCGATGAGCCGTATCGAAACCGACAGCCTGGGAGAAGTCCAAGTCCCGGATGACGCTTACTGGGGCGCCCAGACCCAACGTTCGCTGGTGAACTTCGCTATCGGCGAACAGCGCATGCCCCTGGCGGTCCTGCACGCCCTGGCCTTGATCAAAAAGGCCGCTGCCCGGGTCAACGACCGCAATGGCGACCTGCCCGCCGATATCGCCCGCTTGATCGAACAAGCCGCCGACGAAGTACTGGCCGGCCAACATGACGACCAATTCCCCTTGGTGGTGTGGCAAACCGGCAGCGGCACCCAAAGCAACATGAACGCCAACGAAGTGATCGCCGGCCGCGCCAACGAGCTGTCGGGCAAGACCCGTGGCGGCAAGAGCCCCGTACACCCCAACGATCACGTCAACCGCTCCCAGAGTTCCAACGACTGCTTCCCCACCGCCATGAACATCGCGGCGGTTCAGGCGGTCAACCAGCAATTGCTGCCGGCGATCACCCACCTGTCCGGCGGCCTGGCGGAACTGTCGGCACGGCATATGAAGCTGGTGAAGACCGGTCGCACTCATATGATGGATGCCACGCCGATCACCTTTGGCCAGGAACTGTCGGCGTTTATCGCCCAGCTTGATTACGCCGAGCGCGCGATCCGCAGCGCCCTGCCCCAGGTCTGCGAGCTGGCCCAGGGCGGCACGGCCGTGGGCACCGGGCTCAACTCGCCCCATGGCTTTGGCGAAGCGATTGCCGCCGAGCTGGCGGCGCTGTCGGGCTTACCGTTCGTGACCGCCCCCAACAAATTCGCCGCCCTCTCCGGACACGAACCCCTGGTGACCTTGCACGGTGCGCTGAAAACCCTGGCCGTGGCCCTGATGAAAATCGCCAACGACCTGCGCCTGCTCGGCTCCGGCCCCCGCGCCGGGCTGGCGGAAGTCAAACTGCCAGCCAACGAACCGGGCAGCTCGATCATGCCCGGCAAGGTCAACCCGACCCAGTGCGAAGCGCTGTCCATGCTGGCCTGCCAAGTACTGGGCAATGACGTGACCATCGGCATCGCGGCGAGCCAAGGGCATTTGCAGTTGAACGTGTACAAGCCGGTGATCATCCACAACCTGCTGGAATCGATCCGCCTGTTGGCCGACGGCTGCAATAACTTCCAGGAGCACTGCATCGCCGGCCTGGAGCCCGACGCCGAACAAATGGCCGAGCACCTGGAGCGCGGGCTGATGCTGGTCACGGCGCTCAACCCGCACATCGGCTATGACAAGTCAGCAGAGATCGCCAAGAAGGCCTACGCCGAAGGATTGACCCTTCGGGAAGCGGCGCTGGACCTGGGCTACCTCACCGACGCAGAGTTCGACCAGTGGGTACGCCCGGAAAACATGCTGGGCGCCTAAGACGCCATGCGTAGCCGCCGGGCCTTGAGCCCGGCGAGCAACGACGGCGCCAGCGCAACCGCCGCCGACCCCATGACCACCACCAACGCGCCGAAATAGCCCAAGGCATTGATCTCTTCGGCCTGCACATAGTTGGGCCACAGCCACGCCGCCAACGCCACCGCGACAAAGGTCACCAACGGCGTCAGCGCCAGGGTTGCACTCACCCGCGAGGCTTCCCAGTGGGCCAGGGCTTCGGCAAATGCGCCGTAGGCCACCAGTGTGTTCATGCAACACGCCAGCAACAGCCAGCCTTGCAGCGGGCTCAGTTGCAGGGCCTCCAGCGGATGCGCCCAAGGCGTCAGCAGCACGGCGCACGACAGGTAGATCACCATCATCACTTGCAGCGAATTCCAGACGGTCAGCAACTGCTTCTGGCCCAAGGCGTAGAACACCCAGATCGACGTGGCGAGCAGGATCGTCAGCACACCGGCGGTATAAGCGCCGAGGGACGTCAGCAGTTCCTCCAGGCGTTGGTTGAAGAACAGACCGAAGCCGACGATCAGCACCACCAGGCCCACGCTCTGACCCACGCTGAAACGTTCCTTGAACACAAACACGCTGGCGATCATCAGGAAGATCGGTCCCATCTGCACCACCAACTGCGCGGTGCCGGGGCTGAGCAGTTTCAGGCCCACCAGGTACAACACGTAGTTGCCCACCAGGCCGCACACGGCCATCGCCACCAGCCAGCCGCCTTTGGGGCCGAGCACTTTACGACTGGGCAGGCGCTTGGTCGCGGCGAGGTACACGAAGAGGCAACTGCCGGCCACCATCAGGCGAAACCAGGTGACGGTGATCGGGTCCATCACCTGCAACACTTGCTTGAGCTTGATCGGCAGAATGCCCCAGAGCAGCGCGGTCAGCAGGGTCAGGAAAAAACCGTAGACCCAGCGGCCGGAAGAGATGTGCATGAGTGCCCCAGAAAATGCCAGAGGTGGAGGAGCGGCCATTCTAGGGGCAAGTGGACGCATTGGGATATGGCGCTGCTTACCTGTGGGAGGGGGCTTGCCCCCGATGGCGGTGTGTCAGTCAAGTTTCTTTAACTGAACCACCGCCATCGGGGGCAAGCCCCCTCCCACACTTATCAGCGCACGGCTTCGAACAGTCCCGTGGCGCCCATGCCGCCGCCCACGCACATGGTGACGATGCCATAACGCAAATTGCGCCGCTGCAGCTCACGCACCAGGTGCCCGACCTGGCGCGAGCCGGTCATGCCGAACGGGTGGCCAATGGAGATCGAGCCGCCGTTGACGTTGTATTTGTCGTTATCAATTTCCAGGCGATTACGCGCGTACAGGCATTGGGAAGCGAAGGCTTCGTTGAGTTCCCACAGGTCGATGTCCGCCACCTGCAGGCCTCGCGCCTTGAGCAGCTTGGGCACCGAGAACACCGGGCCGATGCCCATCTCATCCGGCTCGCAACCTGCCACGGTGAAACCGCGGAAAAACGCCTTGGGCTTGAGCCCCAGTTCCAGGGCTTTCTCCAGGCTCATCACCAGCGTCATCGAGGCGCCATCGGAGAGCTGCGACGAGTTACCCGCCGTCACCGAGCCGTCTTCGGCAAACACCGGCTTCAACCCAGACAGGCTGGCCAACGTGGTGTCCGGGCGGTTGCAGTCATCGCGATCAACGACGCCGTCGAGGATTTGTACGGCGCCAGTGTTCTTGTCCTCGACCCTGTACTTGACCGCCATCGGCACGATTTCATCATCGAACAAGCCATCCGCCTGGGCCTGGGCCGTGCGCTGCTGGCTTTGCAAGGCGTAGAGGTCCTGGTCTTCGCGGCTCACGTTGTAGCGGCGCGCGACGATTTCAGCGGTCTGGCCCATGGGGAAGTAGATGCCCGGCACCTGAGCCTTGAGCAGCGGGTTGATGAGGTTATCGGTGTTGACGCTTTTCATGGTCAGGCTGATCGACTCGACACCGCCCGCCACGATGATATCGCTGCACCCCGAGGCGATCTGGTTGGCGGCGATGGCGATCGCCTGCAGGCCCGACGAACAGAAGCGGTTGAGCGTCATCCCTGCCGTGCCGGTACCCAATTGCGAAAGCACCGCCACGTTGCGCCCGATGTTGTAGCCCTGGGCGCCCTCGTTGGAGCCGGCGCCGACGATGCAATCCTCCACCGTGGCCGGGTCGATGCCGTTGCGGGCCAGCAGCGCGTTGACGCAATGGGCCGCCATGTCATCCGGGCGGGTCTGGTTGAACTTGCCGCGAAAGGATTTGGCCAGGCCGGTTCGCACACTGTCGACGATCACTACTTCACGCATGGGCTACCTCGATCTTGTGGTTGTTGGATCGAGAATAAATCCAGTCCTCTCCCACTGCGACGATCATTCACCCGGCGTATACAAAAACATGGTGACGAACATAAATCGGTGGTGAGTCGGCCTGTTGTGGCCAGAGGGCTTGTGTGGCGAGCGGGCTTGCCCCGCGTTGGGCTGCGAAGCGGCCCCAAAACCAGCCAATGAGTTCTGCCTGGAGAAACGCGGCGTCTGGGTCAGGGCCGCTTCGCGCCCCAACGCGGGGCAAGCCCGCTCGCCACAACAAGCCCTCTCCCCCAGAACTAGCCCTCTCCCCCACAACAAACCCTCTGGCCACTTCAAGCCCTCTCCCTCGCAACAGCCCCGCTCGCCACGAGTCAGTTACTCATCCACTTATTTGTTTTTCTTTTTATCGTGCTTGTCGGACTTGGCGAACGCTTCTTCCAAGGCCAGGTTGATGGTGCGTAGCACCTTGACCCGCGCCCAACGCTTGTCATTGGCCTCCACCAGGGTCCACGGCGAGACCTCGGTGCTGGTGCGGTCGACCATATCGCCCACCGCCGCGCGGTAGTCGTCCCACTTGTCGCGGTTGCGCCAGTCGTCCTCGGTGATCTTGAAGCGCTTGAACGGGATCGCCTCACGGGCCTGGAAACGCTCCAGTTGGGTCTGCTTATCGATGGCCAGCCAGAACTTGACCACAATCACCCCCGCATCGCGCAGTTGCTCTTCGAAGTCGTTGATCTCGCCATAGGCACGCAACCAGTCGGCCGGGGTGCAGAAGCCTTCGATGCGCTCCACCAGCACTCGGCCATACCACGACCGGTCGAATACCGTGAACATGCCGCGCGCCGGGATCTGCCGCCAGAAACGCCAGAGGTAAGGCTGAGCCCGTTCGTCTTCGGTGGGTGCGGCGATCGGGATGATGCGGTACTGGCGCGGGTCGAGGGCCGCGGCGACACGGCGGATCGCCCCGCCCTTCCCGGCGGCATCGTTGCCTTCGAACACTGTGACCAGGGCGTGCTTGCGCATGCGTTTGTCGCGCATCAGGCCAGAGAGGCGCGCCTGCTCGGTAATCAGTTGTTCTTCGTAATCGTCCTTGTCCAGGCTCAAGGTCATGTCGAGGCTGTTCAGCAGGCTCACCTGGTCCACCGCGGCAGGCAAAGGCGCCGGGTTCATGCCGCTGACCTTGCCCCTGGCTTGCTTCAAGGCGTTTTGCAGGCCTTCGAGCAGGATCTTGCCCACGGTCAGGCCACGGTAATAGGGGTCGACACCTTCGATCACATGCCACGGCGCATAGTCACGGCTGGTGCGGCGCAGCACGCGCTCGCCAAAATGCACGAACTTGTCGTAGGTCTGCGATTGCTGCCAGTCCAGCGGGCTGATGCGCCAGCTGTGCAGCGGGTCATCGGCCAGGGCCTTGAGTCGCGCCTTCATCTGTTTCTTGGACAGGTGGAACCAGAACTTGAAGATCACCGCGCCCTCATCGCAGAACATCTTCTCCAGACGCTCGGCACCGGCGATGGCCTGGTCGAGCCGCGCATCCTTGATCTCGCCATGCACGCGGCTTTGCAGCATCTGGCTGTACCAATTGCCAAAAAACACGCCCATGCGGCCCTTGGCGGGCAGTTGGCGCCAGTAGCGCCAGGCCGGGGGGCGCGCCAGTTCCTCGTCGGTCTGCTGGTCGAAGGTGCGCACTTCGATCAGGCGCGGGTCCATCCATTCATTGAGCAGCTTGACCGTCTCGCCCTTGCCCGCACCTTCAACCCCGTTGATCAGGATGATCACCGGGAAACGCTTCTGCTGCTGCAACTCGTATTGCACTTCGAGCAAGGCTTCGCGCAGGGCGGGCACCTCGGTGTCGTAGGTGTCTTTGTCGATGGCGTGACCGATTTCGGCGGATTCGAACATAGGCTGCTCCGTTTCAAGATGGATCAAGACTAGCGGATTGGGCAGCGCCATGCGGGAGGAAATTCCACGTGCGCTTGCCGTGGGTCAATTCAAAGGCTGTTGATCGGCTAGAATGGCGGTCTTGCCTTTGCCGAGTCGCCCATGAACCCCGTAACCCACGCCCAGCTCGACTGGGATGACCAAGGCCGCCCGCACTCACGGGTATTCGACGACGTGTACTTTTCCGACAAATCGGGCCTGGAAGAAACCCGTTATGTGTTCCTCGAACAGAACCGTCTGCAGGAGCGTTTTGCTGCCTTGCCGGTGAATGGATGCCTGGTGATCGGCGAGACCGGTTTCGGCACTGGCCTGAATTTTCTCTGCGCCTGGCAGTTATTTGAACAGCAGGCCGTAGCCGGTGCGCGCTTGCACTTTGTCAGCGTTGAGAAATACCCGCTGAGCCACGCCGACCTGCAACGCGCACTCGCCCTATGGCCCGAGCTGCACCCCTTCGCCGAATCCTTGCTGGCGCAGTACGTCGCGATCCACCAAGGCTTCCAGCGCCTGGTGCTGGCCAACGGCCGTGTGACCTTGACGCTGTTGATCGGTGACGCCCTGGAGCAATTGCCGCAACTGGATGCGCAGGTCGACGCGTGGTTTCTCGATGGCTTCGCCCCCGCCAAAAACCCCGACATGTGGACCGCCGAGCTGTTCGCCGAACTGGCACGCCTGGCGGCCCCTGGAGCGACCATCAGCACGTTTACCAGCACCGGTTGGGTGCGGCGGCTGATCAATGCCGCCGGGTTCAAGATGAAACGCACGCCGGGTATTGGCCACAAATGGGAGATCCTGCGGGGTGAATACCTTGGGTGGCCGGCCGACACCCCGCCGCCGCCCCCGGACAAACCGTGGTTCGCCCGTCCAACGCCGCTGCACGGTGAGCGCAGCGCCCTGGTGATCGGGGGTGGCCTGGCCGGCTGCGCTACGGCAGCCAGCCTCGCGGCACGCGGCTGGCGCGTCAAGCTGCTGGAACGACATGCGGGCCTGGCGCAGGAAGCCTCGGGCAACCCGCAAGGCGTGCTTTACCTAAAGCTGTCAGCGCACGGCACGGCACTTTCGCAGTTGATCCTCAGCGGTTTCGGCCATACCCGACGCCTGTTGGAACACCTGCACCGAGGCGTCGACTGGGACGGTTGCGGCGTGCTTCAACTGGCCTTCAACGCCAAGGAAGCCGAGCGCCAGGCACAGTTGGCCGGCGCATTCGCCCCTGGCCTGCTGCATCGACTCGATCAGGCCCAGGCCCAGGCTCGCGCCGGTGTGGCGCTGGAGCATGGCGGGCTGTTCTACCCCGAAGGCGGTTGGGTGCACCCGCCAGCGTTATGCGAATGGCAAGCCCGGCACCCTCTGATCACCGTGCTGACGCATCACGAAGCCCTTGAGTTGCAACGCGTCGACGGGCAATGGCGCGCCCTGACCGGCGACACCTTGCTGGCCAGCGCCAGTGTGGTGGTGCTGGCCAACGCAGCGCAGATCAAGCACTTCGCGTTCAGCGCCGACCTGCCCCTCAAGCGCATTCGCGGGCAAATCACCCGCTTGGCGCAAACCCCGGCGAGCCAGGCGTTGGCCACGGTGGTGTGCGCCGAGGGCTATGTGGCCCCGGCGCGCCTGGGGGAGCACACGCTGGGCGCCAGCTTCGACTTCAAGAGCGATGACCTGACCCCCACGGTCGCCGAGCATGTCGGCAACCTGGACATGCTGCGGGAAATATCCGTCGACCTGCTGCACCGCCTGGGCGCCGACCACCTTGCCGGCGAGGACCTGCAAGGTCGCGCCGCGTTTCGCTGCACCAGCCCGGACTACCTGCCGATTGTCGGGCCACTGGCCGATCGCGCGGCCTTTGACCACGCCTATGCGGCACTGCGCAAGGACGCCCGACAGGTACCCGAGGCCGCCTGCCCATGGCTCGACGGCCTGTATATCAACAGCGGCCATGGCTCCCGTGGGCTGGTGACCGCCCCCCTGTGCGCGGAACTGTTGGCGGCATGGCTGGACGATGAACCCTTGCCGGTGCCTAAAAGCGTGGCCGACGCCTGCCATCCGAATCGGTTCGCCTTGCGCGCATTGATTCGCGGCACGGGCGGCTCCTCTGCGCAGTAACGGGCCACTCGCCGCGCAGGATCGCACCGGAGCAGCCAAGGCTCTTGGCCTTATAACAGATTGTTCTAAAACTCCAATCATAGGGGCGTGTCAGTTTCTGGGTACGCGCCCTTTAGGCGCATTGAGTATTTACCCCTCCCCAACGGAAAAACCGGTAAGGAACTTATGTGCGGATTAGCTGGAGAACTACGTTTTGATGCCCAACCTGCCGACCTGGCAGCGATTGAACGCATCACCCATCACTTGGCCCCCCGTGGCCCCGACGCCTGGGGCTTTCATGCCCAAGGGCCGATTGCCCTGGGCCATCGACGCCTGAAAATCATGGACCTGTCGGATGGCTCGGCCCAACCGATGGTTGACGCCCGGCTGGGGCTGTCCCTGGCGTTCAACGGTGCAATCTATAACTTCCCGGAACTGCGCCAGGAGCTCGAAGCCCTGGGCTATGCCTTCTATTCCGGCGGCGACACCGAAGTGCTGCTCAAGGGCTATCACGCCTGGGGCGAGGCTCTGCTGCCCAAGCTCAACGGCATGTTCGCGTTTGCCATCTGGGAGCGCGACGCCCAGCGCCTGTTTATCGCCCGCGACCGCCTGGGCGTGAAGCCGTTGTACCTCTCACGTACCGGCCAGCGTTTGCGCTTTGCCTCAACCCTGCCAGCCCTGCTCAAGGGCGGCGATATCAACCCGATCCTCGACCCCGTCGCACTCAACCATTACCTGAACTTCCATGCCGTGGTGCCTGCACCGCGCACGCTGCTGGCAGGCATCGAAAAACTGCCGCCCGCCACCTGGATGCGCGTCGACGCCAAGGGCAACACCGAGCAAAAAACCTGGTGGACCCTGCCCTACGGCCCGCGAGAGGATGAGCGCAACCTCACGCTGGAAGACTGGACCGACCGCGTGCTCGACAGCACCCGCGAGGCCGTGGCGATTCGCCAACGCGCCGCCGTGGATGTCGGCGTGCTGCTCTCCGGTGGCGTCGATTCGAGCCTGCTTGTCGGCCTGTTGCGGGAAGTCGGCGTGCAGGACCTGTCGACCTTCTCCATCGGTTTTGAAGACGCTGGCGGCGAGCGCGGCGATGAATTCCAGTATTCAGACCTGATCGCCAAGCACTACGGCACCCGCCACCATCAATTGCGCATCGCCGAAAGCGAGATCATCGAGCAACTGCCGGCCGCGTTCCGCGCCATGAGCGAGCCGATGGTCAGTCATGACTGCATTGCCTTCTACCTCTTGTCCCGGGAAGTGGCCAAGCATTGCAAGGTGGTGCAAAGCGGCCAGGGCGCAGACGAACTATTTGCCGGTTACCACTGGTACCCGCAGGTGGACGGTGCCAGCGATCCGTATGCCGCGTACCGCGAGGCGTTTTTCGACCGCAGCTACGACGACTACGCCGCCACCGTCGCTCCAAAATGGCTGACCGCCAACGATGCCGCTGGCGATTTCGTGCGTGAGCATTTCGCGATGCCCGGCGCCGATGCCGCCGTGGACAAGGCCCTGCGCCTGGACAGCACGGTGATGCTGGTGGACGACCCGGTCAAACGCGTCGACAACATGACCATGGCTTGGGGCCTGGAGGCACGCACGCCGTTCCTCGACTACCGCCTGGTGGAGCTGTCGGCACGCGTCCCCGGTCAATTCAAGTTGCCCGACGGCGGCAAGCAGGTACTCAAGGAAGCGGCGCGCCGGGTGATCCCGAGCGAAGTCATCGACCGCAAGAAAGGCTACTTCCCGGTGCCAGGGCTCAAGCATTTGCAGGGCGACACCTTGAACTGGGTGCGTGAACTGCTGCTCGACCCCAGCCAGGATCGCGGCCTGTTCAACCCGGCCATGCTCGATCGCCTGCTGACTGACCCGCAGGGCCAACTGACGCCGTTGCGCGGCTCCAAGCTGTGGCAACTGGCAGCGCTGAACCTGTGGCTCAGCGAACAAGGAATCTGATCCATGAAACCGAATGCCGCGGCTTACAGCCAACGCTTGCTCAAGGGCCAGGCGCCGACCTATGAGCGCCTGCAGGCGCGCCTCGCCGAAGATGGCAGCCCACTGGCCGCCGAGCCGATTGCGGTGCATTGCGGCTGGGGCCGACTGTTGATCGGCCACACCTTTCCCGACCCGGCCAGCCTGGCCCAGGAACTGCTCAACGAGCAGCCCGGCGAGCGCGACATCGCGCTGTACGTGGCTGCGCCCCAACAGATCCTCGGGATCGATCCGCAGCAGTTGTTCCTGGATCCGTCCGATACCCTGCGCCTGTGGTTCAGCGACTATCGCCCTGCCACCCGGGTGTTTCGCGGCTTCCGGATTCGCCGGGTCCAGACCGAGGCCGATTGGCTCGCGGTCAACCAGCTCTATCAGGGCCGCGGCATGTTGCCCGTCGACGCCGAGCGCCTCACGCCGCGCCATGAAGGAGGCCCGGTGTACTGGTTGGCCGAGGATGAAGACAGCGGCGCAGTGATCGGCAGCGTCATGGGCCTGAATCACCCAAAAGCCTTCCACGACCCGGAAAACGGATGCAGCCTGTGGTGCCTGGCCGTCGACCCGCAATGCACGCGACCCGGCGTGGGCGAAGTGCTGGTGCGCCACCTGGTGGAACACTTTATGAGCCGTGGCCTGAGCTACCTCGACCTGTCGGTGCTGCACGACAACCGCCAAGCCAAGAGCCTGTACGCCAAGCTGGGCTTCCGCGCGCTGACCACCTTTGCGATCAAGCGCAAGAACGGTATCAACCAGCCGCTGTTCCTCGGCCCCGGCCCGCAGGCGGGGTTCAACCCCTATGCGCGGATCATCGTCGAAGAAGCCCATCGGCGCGGCATCGACGTGCAAGTGGACGACGCCGATGCGGGGCTGTTCACCCTCAGCCATGGCGGGCGTCGCGTGCGTTGCCGGGAGTCATTGAGCGACCTGACCAGCGCCATCAGCATGACCCTGTGCCAAGACAAGAGCCTTACGCACAAGGTATTGAAGGCCGCCGGTTTGAAACTGCCTTCCCAGCAACTGGCGGGCAGCGCCGATGACAACCTGGAGTTCCTCGACGAACACCAGCGCATCGTGGTCAAGCCGTTGGACGGCGAGCAAGGCCAGGGTGTAGCGGTGGACCTGCAAGAGATTGACGAGGTGCAACAGGCCATCGAAGCGGCGCGGCAGTTCGACAGCCGCGTATTGCTCGAGAGCTTCCACGAGGGTCTCGACCTGCGCATCCTGGTGATTGGCTTCGAAGTCGTGGCCGCCGCGATTCGCCGCCCGGCCGAAGTGATCGGCGACGGCCAGCACTCCATCCGCGCGCTGATCGAGGCGCAAAGCCGGCGCCGTCAGGCCGCCACCGATGGCGAAAGCAAAATCCCCCTGGATGCCGAAACCGAACGCACCTTGAAAGCCGCTGGCTACGACTACAACAGCATCCTGCCCCGTGGTGTGCAATTGGCTGTGCGCCGTACTGCCAACCTGCACACGGGCGGGTGCCTGGAAGATGTGACGGGCATCCTGCATCCCACCCTGGTCGACGCCGCCGTACGCGCCGCCCGCGCGCTGGATATCCCCGTGGTGGGCCTGGACCTGCTGGTGCCCGCGGCCGATCAACCGGAGTACGTGTTTATCGAAGCCAACGAACGGGCCGGGCTGGCCAACCATGAACCGCAGCCGACGGCAGAGAAGTTTGTGGATTTGTTGTTTCCACACAGTCAGCCGACCGCTCAATAAACCCTGTGGCGAGGGGGCCTGTGGTGGCGAGCGGGCTTGTTGTGGCGAGCGGGCTTGCCCCGCGTTGGGCTGCGAAGCAGCCCCCACATGTGCCAATGAGGTCTGACTGAAAGAGCGTGGTGCTTGGAGAGAGGGGGCTGCTGCGCAGCCCAACGCGGGGCAAGCCCGCTCGCCACAACAAGTCCGTTTGCCACAACAAGCCAGCTCTCCACAACAAGCCAGCTCGCCACAAAACCGCCCTTATCTTATCCAGTCAGGAGTCTTTATGACCCGAACCATCCCCGAACCGGATCTCAACTACCTGCAAAAAGTGCTGCTGGAAATGCTCGCCATCCCCAGCCCCACCGGGTTTACCGATACCATCGTGCGCTATGTCGCCGAACGCCTGGAAGAGCTGGGCATCCCGTTTGAAATGACCCGCCGCGGCACCATTCGCGCCACCCTCAAGGGCCAGAAGAACAGCCCCGACCGCGCAGTATCGGCGCACTTGGACACCATCGGCGCCGCCGTCCGCGCGATCAAGGATAACGGACGCCTGACCCTGGCCCCCGTCGGTTGCTGGTCAAGCCGCTTTGCCGAGGGCAGCCGCGTCAGCCTGTTCACCGACAACGGCGTGATCCGTGGCAGCGTCCTGCCATTGATGGCCTCAGGGCACGCATTCAATACCGCCGTGGATGAAATGCCGGTGAGCTGGGACCATGTGGAGCTGCGCCTGGACGCCTACTGCGCGACCCGTGCCGACTGCGACTCCCTGGGGATCGGCATCGGTGACTACGTGGCGTTCGACCCCCTGCCCGAGTTCACCGAAAGCGGCCATATCAGCGCGCGCCACTTGGACGACAAGGCCGGTGTCGCCGCCCTGCTCGCCGCGCTCAAGGCCATCGTCGACAGCGGCGAACCCTTGCTGATCGACTGCCACCCACTGTTCACCATCACCGAGGAAACCGGCAGCGGCGCAGCGGCTGCCCTGCCCTGGGATGTGAGTGAGTTTGTCGGCATCGATATCGCACCGGTCGCCCCTGGCCAGCACTCCAGCGAGCACGCGGTGAGCGTGGCGATGCAGGACTCCGGCGGGCCGTATGACTATCACCTGTCCCGCCACCTGCTGCGCCTGGCTTCGGACAATGAACTGCCGGTGCGTCGCGACCTGTTTCGTTATTACTTCAGCGATGCCCATTCGGCGGTGACCGCTGGCCACGATATCCGCACCGCGCTGCTGGCGTTTGGTTGCGATGCGACCCACGGCTACGAGCGCACCCATATCGACAGCCTCGCGGCCCTGAGTCGCCTGCTGAGCGCGTATATCCTCAGCCCCCCCGTGTTTGCCAGCGATGCGCAACCGGCCCAGGGTTCACTGGACAGGTTCAGCCATCAGATCGAGCACGAAACGCAGATGGAGAGCGACACGCGTGTGCCGTCGGTAGACAGCCTGGTCGGTCAGAAGTCCTGACGCTGGCAACAATGGTCCCGGCGCAGTAGCATCGCCGGGATTCTCTAGTTGAGGCTTGTATGCTGATTCCCTACGACGCACTTGAAGTCGACACCCTGACCCGCTTGATCGAAGACTTCGTCACCCGCGACGGTACCGACAATGGCGACGACACGCCCCTGGAAACCCGGGTATTGCGCGTGCGCCAGGCGCTGACCAAGGGCCAGGCATTGATCGTATTCGACCCCGACAGCGAACAATGCCAGTTGATGCTCAAGCACGACGTGCCCAAGCATCTGTTCGACTGAGCGCGGTTTCAGGCGTTGGGTTGCGGATGGGCGCCGGCACCCTGGCGTTCGACGATCTTCTCAAACACCTCGGCGCGGTGCACATTGACGCCCACCGGCGCTTGGATGCCGAATTTAACCTGGGTACCGTTCAGTTCGAGGATGTGCAAGGCGATGTCATCGCCAATGGAGATGATTTCGCCTACGGCGCGGCTTAAGACCAGCATGGCGGTTGTCCTTTTCGAGTGACAGGACCTTGACCTTGCGCGCTTGGATTTGTGGCAGCAATGGCTTGCGGCTAAATCAGGCAGCGCCTACATAGGCGGGTAAATTGCCTGACAGACAGAGGCTTGGTTGTGGCGGGTTTAGCGGGGCATATCCGTTACCAAGGAAACGGATATGCACACCATCCCAATCACCCCCTGACAGCCTGGGCCTTCGCGCGCATCTTATCCGCCATCACGGTCATCTCGTCATACAGCAACTGCGGGTTCTTCTGCTTCAACGCCCACGCCATCCGGCCCTGCTCATGGGGCAGGATCATGAACTCGCCCTGGGCCACCCGCTGATAAATGTAATCGGCGATATCCGCCGCCGAAATCGGTGAGCTCTCGAGCAACTTGCCCACCTGCGCTTTCATTGCCGGGGTCGGTCCACGGAACGAGTCCAACAGGTTGGTCTGGAAAAACGACGGGCAGACCACGTGCACCCCCACTTCCTGCTGCTTGAGCTCCACCAACAGGCTTTCTGATAGCGCCACTACGCCGGCCTTGGCCACGTTGTAGTTGCTCATGGCCGGGCCCTGCATCAGTGCTGCCATCGAAGCAATGTTGATGATGCGGCCCTTGCTCTTTTCCAGCAGCGGCAGGAACGCCTTGCAGCCCTTGACCACGCCCATCAGGTTGATCGCGATCTGCCAGTCCCAATCCTCCAGGGACAGTTCGGCGAAAAACCCACCGGAGGCCACGCCGGCATTGTTGACGATCACATCTATGCCACCCAGCTTCTCCTCGCAGGCCTGGGCAAAGGCCGTGAGCTGACTGTAGTCGCGCACGTCGCAGCGCTGGATAAAACCGTCGCCACCGGCCTCGCGTACCCGCTTCAAGGTTTCCTGCAGGCCCGGCTCACTGACATCCGACAAGGCCAGTTGCCAACCCTCGCGGGCCCAGCGCAGAGCGATTTCACGACCCAGGCCGGACCCGGCGCCAGTGATCATCATGCGATTTTGCATAGAAAGTAGCCTTGTGGTTCACAGAAGAAGTGATCGGCAGTGTAGCGAAGGTTTTTCCTACACCCACGCACCATCAGAGTGATGAATGCCCCAGGCAAACCGCGGGCTCGGTCGGATACCTGCCCACAGGCTAAGTTCAATCTTTTTCAACTAAGCAGGTGCATTGGCGAGGGTATTAAAAGAAATAAGCGACGCTGCAAAACGCTTTAAAAAAACATGGAATTTTCCACGCAGGCGCACAGTCGGAGTTATTAAGGCGTCCGTATTCAACTGTCGGGCCTATCGTTAAATAACCGGTCTTTACAGAAGGCCTACAAGGAAAAAAACTATGAGCCTCATTCTGATCATTATCCTGATCCTTCTACTGGTCGGTGGCCTTCCAGTGTTCCCGCACTCCCGTAGCTGGGGTTATGGTCCGTCGGGTATTCTCGGTGTGGTCCTGGTCGTGCTGCTGGTGTTGTTGCTGCTCGGCAAGATATAAAAGCCGGGCAAAAAAAGAGGCCTTCTTGAAGGCCTCTTTTTTATTGCCGGTCAATTAGTCCGGCTTGCCATCAACCACCCCTGCGGTGTTATCCAACAGGCTCTTGGTCGCGGTCTGCAGGAACGACTCCAGCTTCTGCTTCAGTGCAGCTTCGTCCGGCGAATCAGGAATGACCTTACCGGTTGGCTCGGCGCCCAGTTCGTATTCCCACAACTTCGGTGGCATTTCCTTAGGCAACACCAGCACGCGGTCGCCAGTGAGCAACGCCACGGTCTGGTCGCTGCCCGAAGGCTTGATCACGCCGAAACCCTTGTCGCCTTCCGGCAGGTTCAGCAGGTCACGCCCCCAGCACTGGTGCAGGGTGTCGCCGCCAAGGCGCCCCATGATAGTCGGGACGATGTCGATCTGGGTGCCCACGGTGTGGTCACGCTCGCCGAACTTCTCCTGGATACCCGGTGCGATCATCAGCATCGGCACATTGAAGCGGCCCAGGTCCATTTCGGTGATCTGCTGTTCATTGCCAAAGCCGTGGTCACCCACGATCACGAACAGGGTTTCCTTGAAGTACGGCTCTTTGCGGGCCTTTTCAAAGAACTGGCCCAGGGCCCAGTCGGAGTAGCGCATGGCCGTCAAATGCTCGTCGAGGCTGCCGCGGCCGGTCACTTTATCCACCGGCAACGGGTTGGGCAGCGCGTACGGCGTGTGGTTGGACAGGGTTTGCAGCAATGCGTAGAACGGCTTGCCGCCTTCGCGGGCCTTCAACTCTTCCAGGCCACGGTTGAACATGTCCTGGTCGGACACGCCCCAGGTCGGGTCGGAGAACACCGGGTTGACGAAGTCATTGCGGCCAATGAAGTTGGTCATGCCCTGGTTGCTGAAGAAACCGGACTGGTTGTCCCAGGCGAAGTCGCCGTTGTAGACATACACGTCGTCAAACTTGCGCGCACTGAGCAACTGCGGCAGGCCCGACAGCTTGTGACTGCCTTCGGGGGTCTGCATCAGGTATTCGAAGCCCGGCAGGTTCGGGAAGCAGGCCATGGTGGCGAACATACCCTGGTGGGTGTGAGTGCCATTGGAGAAGAAGCGGTCGAACAGCAGGCCTTCCTTGGACAACTTGTCGAAGTACGGCGTGATATTGCCCGGGCGACCCAAGGCGCCCACCGAGTGACCGGCGAAGCTTTCCATCAGGATCACGACGACGTTCTTGATCGGCAGGGTTTTTTCGGCCGGCGGCGTGTAGTCACGGCGCACGGCGGCGGTGTCGGTATCCACCAGTTTCTCTTGCGGCAAGACCAGCATGTCGCGCACGGTCTGGGTGGCCAGCGGTTGATCCAGGGTGGCTTTCCAGATGTTGGAGCGTTCTTCGGAGAAGCGCGACTTGGCCGCGGCGATCAGCGACAAGGTGCCATTGAGGCCCAACTGGTTGGCGAAGTTCGACTCGGTGGTGTAGACGTCACCCCAACGCAGCGGCGGGCCCTGGCGTAGGGTGCCACGAGCAGCGACGACCGCGACCAGCAGGCAAACCACGAACACCGCGATGCGCGAGTACCACGGCGCCACCTGACGGGTACCGATGCTGCCACCGCTGAACGGGCCGCGCGGGCGCGTGGCACGGTCGGCACCCTTGAAGGCGATGCTCAGGATCAGCGTGCCCACGGCCCAGGCCAGCAGGTAGCGCACCACTGGGAAACCGTACCAGAGCATGCTCATCACGGTCTTCGGGTCTTCCTTGACATATTGGAAGACCAGGCCGTTGAGGCGCTGGTGGAATTCGCGGTAGAAGTCCATCTCCATCAAGCCCAGGAACAGGGCGATGCTGGACGCAACGGTCAGCCACAAACGGAAGAACCCACGCGCGGCCATGGCCCGTACGCTGAACAGGGCCAGCAGCAGCGGGATCAGCACGTACACCACCAGGCGAATATCCAGGCGCAGGCCGTTGGCGAACGCTTCCAGGAAGGTCGAGGCCGGGGTGTCGAGGATCATCTCGCGGTTGTAGGCCAGCAGCGCCAGGCGCAGCAGGGAAAACATCACCATCATGACCAGTGCGCAAAGCAGCGTGTACGCCAGATGGGATTTGACGGTCGGTTGCAGCAGGCGATTAGAAGCTCGCTGCTGACTCAGGGCGTCCGGGTTTGCCATGTCGTTTCAGGACCCATTGGAAGTTTAAGTTGCGAAATAAAGCAATGGCGCTCGGCCTCGCCCAGGCTGGCTGGGGGTAGGCGGTTTGCGCGGTGGCGCAAATGGTGCCCGATCAATGCGAGCAACGCTATTAATTACTGAATGTGCGCCCCCCTTCTGCCGTTAACGGCACTGGAGATAGAGCCTTGGGGCGGCGATTCAAAGCGGGCGAATTGTCTTGGATGGGATGTGAAAATTTCGTGCAGCGAATATTTCGACACACAAATCTCTGGAGTGCGCTGAAGACCACTGTGGGAGGGGGCTTGCTCCCGATAGCGGTGGGTCAGCCAACTCATCTGGCACTGCCACACCGCTATCGGGAGCAAGCCCCCTCCCACACTTAATTGCTCACACGCCAAAGGGAGTGAGGGGTCAGATCCGCACATTACCGCGCGGCCCGGCGATCGCCCAGATGATCAGGCCCAACACTGGCAGCAACAGGATCAACAGGATCCAGAGCACCTTGGCCCCGGTGCTTGCGCCGCTTTGGAACACATTGATGATCGCCCAGATATCCAGCGCCAGGATGATCAACCCGATCAGACCGTTGAAAGTAGAACCCATGGTGTCGCTCCTAAGTGAGGGCATGCCCTTGTAGGATAGTCAGCCCTGGCGGGGGTTCCGTTTTATTTCAGACGTGAACGGCCACCTTCAACGCTTCCAGGGAAGGCTCGCCCTTGATGCCGACTTCGGCACACAGCGCCAACACGCGCGCCAGGTCGTTGCCGTACACCAGCACCGCCTGGATCTCGTCATCCAGCGGTTGGCTGAAGTTCATCAACACATAGCCGCCGTCTTCCGGGCTCAGGGCGCTCATCTGGATCTGGATGCGGTTGAGGGCGGTCAGCGCTTCGGTCTTGGCCAGTTGCTTGGGCTTGAGGTTGAATGCCACGCCCGGGCCGAACGACGCGACGATCTGGGCAAACAGATCACTGTAAGTATCGGCCTGGAACAGCACGGTGTCCGGCAGGCTGCCGACCACCACCCACTCCCCCAGCGGGATCGGGAAGGTGTCGTCGTAGTTGATGTCCGGATTGGCCGCCAGGAAGGCCGCAGGGTCTGCGTAGGCCTGGGCGGCCTCTTCGGCGATGCGCGCCACCTCGTCGTCGCTCATGAGGCCGGTGCTGATGTTGCTGATGAGTTCGACGAGGGCGGTTTTCATGGGGCGATCCTGTGACGGGCTGGTTTTCGAGGGCGCGTAGCCTACACCAGTTTCTGCAACTGCGCCGCCGTATCCATCGCGCCCATGGTCTGCGCCGCTGCCAGCACCGTCGCACCCTGGGCATCGACCGCCTTGGGGTTCGCGCCCTGGCCCAGCAGGTAGTCCACCATCTCAACGCGGTTGAACATCGCCGCCATCATCAGTGCCGTGCGGCCGTCCGAGGATGCTGCGTCAACCGGCGCGCCACCCTCGATCAGGGCCTTGACCACGGGCAGGTTGCCCTTGAACGCCGCGCCAGCGATCGGCAGTTGGTTCTTGTCATTGGCGATCAGCGGGTCAGCCTTGAATTCCAGCAGCACTTTTACCGCCTCGGCGTGGCCATGGTAGGCCGCGAGCATCAGCAAGGTGTCGCCGTTGTGGTTGCGCAGGTTGGCCGGCAAGCCTTTGGCCAGCAGCGCGGCGAGCATGGCCGCGTCGCCTTTGCGGGCCACGTCGAAGACCTGCTCGGCAAATTCGGCGGCTTCGTCTTCGGTCATTCGTTTGGCGTGGTCTGACATGGGGAGGCTCCTGTTCTGGTGCTTTATATGGCGCCCAGTGTCGCGATGGAGTTCCCCACTGTCATGGCTTTTTTGTCAAAAGCCTTCATAGACACAATCAATAGCGAAACTCACCGCCCTGGATCTGCGCCAATAATTGCCCCGTGACCGGCACGTAGCTGTCCGAGCCCGGCAACCACGCGTAGACCGGATCGTTGCCCGCCTTGTCCGGGTCGAAGGCTTCTTCCTTGAGTCGTACCTTCTGGTACTTGAAGGTGCCAGTGGTCTCCATCTTCACCTTGATCCGCAGGAATAACGGCACCGCATAGTGCGGCAATTGACCATGGGCGAATTGCAGCAGTTCGCGCATATCCAGGGCCGCCAGGGATTCACTGGGAGTGATGGCGACCATGCCTGCGCGGCCGTTAGTGTTTTCGATCTCGACACCATAGGCCACGACCTCGGCGATCTGCGGGTGTTGCAGCAGGATGTTCTCGACTTCGGTGGTGGAAACGTTCTCGCCCTTCCAGCGATAGGTATCCCCCAGGCGATCGACAAACTGCGCATGGCCAAAGCCGATGCTGCGTAACAAGTCGCCGGTATTGAAGTAGCGATCGCCCTTTTCGAACACGTCGGTCAGCACCACCTTGCGGTTCTTTTCCGGGTCGGTGTAGCCATCGAACGGCGACTTTTCATCGATCCTGGCCAGCAACAGGCCCTGGCCGCCCGTTTGCACCTTGCGCATGAAGCCATCACTGCCCCGCAGCGGTTCGCCGCTCTCCGGGACGTAATCCACCAGCGCCCAATGTTGCAGGCAAAAGCCGATGGTGTTGTCGAAGTTCAGCACGTTGGTAAAGCCGATATTGCCATCGCTGGCGGCATACAGTTCGCAGATATGCTCGACGCCAAAGCGCTGTTTGAATTGTGCCCAAACACCAGGGCGCAAGCCGTTGCCGACCATCTTGGTCACCTGGTTATCGCGATCCTGGGTACTGGTGGGCTGGTCAAGCAGGTAGCGGCACAATTCGCCGACATACCCGAGGGTAGTGGCGTTGAATTTGCGCACATCGTCCCAGAACTGGCTGGCGCTGAATTTGCGCCGAATGGCGAATCCCGACGCACCAATGATCGCCGCCCCCCAGCACACGCACAGACCGGTGGCGTGGTACAGCGGCAAGGTGCAATACATGACATCGTCCGGGCCCATGTCCAGGGCGATGCTGCCGAAACTGACGGCGGTCCTGGTCCAGCGACCATGTTTCATGATGCCGGCCTTGGGCAGGCCGGTGGTGCCGGAGGTGTAGATATAGAAGCAGGGGTCGCTGAAGAAGATCCGGGCACTGCTGGCGGGGTTGTCTGGCGAACAGTCGGCACTGGCGGCCATCAGGTCGACATACCCCTCGGGGACCGCGCTGGCATGCTGATCCGCGACGAACCAGGTGCGCTCCGCCGGGATCGACACTTGATCGCGCACCACCGTATAGGCATCCACCAATTCCGCGCCGACCACGATTGCCACCGGGTTGACCAGGTTCAGGCTGTGCACCAACGCCGCCTGGGTTTGTGCGGTATTGAGCATGGCGCAGATGCCGCCAAGCTTGGCCACCGCCAGCACGTTCAGCAGCAACTCGGGACGGTTTTCGATAAACAGCGCGACGACGTCACCCTTGCCGATGCCTTGGGAGGCCAGATGATGGGCGATGCGGTTGGCACGCTGGTTAGCGTCGCGGTAGCTGAGCACGCTGTCGCCGTAGAGCAAGGCGGCGCCATCAGGGTTACGCAGGGTGGCTTGTTCGAAGTGCCAGCCCAGGCCGCAAGGCTGCGCCGGGTCGGTGACATTCGCAGCGCGCATGCCGCGCACCACTCGAGGCAAGGCCCGCACGATGGCTGGCACCTTACGCAGCATCATGCCCCAGGTGATCATGTCGTTTGGCTGATGGCTCATGGCGGAACATCCTTTTTCTTATTCTTTATCTGATCCGGAAACACCGGCGCCTTGCGAAGGCAGGAGGCCGAATGCCTTGCAGGAAAATACGCCAGCGATTCTTCAGCTGTACACGCGGGATTTGAAAAGTTTTGTATCCCCTGCCCCTCGTTGGCTGAAAAAAGGGAATTTAGTCACGGACTGACAGTCTTTACCCTTGAGCACCCGCCGCGACGGGCCTATCGAATAGCGCAAAATGCAGGATGCATGATGGCCATTCATGCAAATTGCACGAAACCGAAAATTCTGAATATTTTTAACCTGTTGATTTATAAAGATTTTTTATAAATTCACTAGCTGGCACAATCACTGCACCTATCACTCCATGCTTGCCAACTTGAGCCAACGGAGCTGATAGACATGAGCCTGATCCAAGATAAATTCGCCTCAGTATTCTCCAACTACGACGTCACCACCCAGCCACGTCCCGACGGCGGTATCCTGTTGACCCTGCGCAACAGCGAAGGCAAGCAGGTCAAGCGTTCGATCTCTTACCAGCAGTTGCACACCGCCGATCAACTGACGTGGGTGATCAGCGCGATTCGCCGCGACCTGGCCGAACAAGCCAGTGAGCTGCCGCAGATTTCGATGCTGCAAAGCCAGAACCGCTTTGCCTTGCCGACCTACCATTCGGCCTGAGCTATCCAGCAATAAAGAGGGCCGCGACGCCATCAAGCGTCGCGGCCCTTTTTTATGCGTTCAGTACAGGCCTTGCCGAACCGCTTCATTCATTGCCTGCACGCGGTTGGTGACCTGCAACTTGCCATAGATGTTACGCAGGTGAAATTTCACCGTGGCTTCGGAACTGGCTCGAATCTGGCTGATCTCCCAGACAGTCTTGCCCTCCAGGGCCCAGCGCAGGATTTCATGTTCCGCGGGGGTCAGGGGCTTGCCGGACAAGCTCAGGCGCTTTCTCACCGCTGTGGACACTTCGTCCTGCGTCGGTGACGATCGATCCTGCTCCTGTTGCGCGCTCATTCATCTCTCTCCTTTTATTTGCGGACGCTGTCCTAACCTTCGGATTTCTCCTATTGACAGACAGCATAAACATCGAGGTTTGGAGAGATTTACATAACGAACGGAATTAAAGAGCAAGACCGGCAAAAACAGCCAAGTCTTACACTCCAATAAGGTTCTTCCCACAATACTTTTCCGCATAGGCGGGTTGAACAATCGCGAACCAGCGACTAGTCGTCCAATCCTGGAAATCCAGCGGCAAGCTCACTTCCGGTAAACTCAGCGACCGCGTGCCCAGGCTGGTGGGATAACTGCAAGATCACGCAGTGCGGGTGCTCTCCCATATCGAACCAATGCGGCAAGCCGGCCGGGATCACCAGCAGGTCATTTTTCTCACAGCGTACGCCGTACACATAGTCACCGATGTGCAAGCTGAACAGCCCCTGGCCGGCGATAAAGAACCTGGCCTGGTCCGAGCTGTAGCGGCGCTCATCGAGAAGGCCGGCGCGCAGCTCGGTGCGTTGCGGGTGGTCGCCGGTGACGCTGAACACCTCAATGCAGCCGTAACCGAGGGCGTCGATCCGGGGCTGGCATGCGGCGATCATTTCAGCCTCACTGGCAGCTTTTGCCAGCGGGCCTGGTTGCCAGCGCTCAAACCGCACACCGTGCTCGGCCAGGGTCGAGACGATGTCGTCGAAATGGGTCAGGACCTTGTTCGGGGTATCCGGGGTGGTGACGGAGTAAACGGCTACATAACTCATTGGACGGTTCCTTGGTTCTGCTCTTGCAATCGAAAGCCGATGATAAGGGCGGCGGCCAGGGCCGCGACGCTGGCGATGCTGAACGTGAGGGTCGGCCCCAACAGGTTCCAGCTATAGCCGGCATACAAAGCGCCAAGTGCGCCGCCGGTGCCGGCCAAGGCTGCGTACAACGCCTGGCCCTGGCCTTGCTGGCGGTCGCCGAAGCTGCGTTGCACAAAGGCAATCGCCGCCGCATGAAAACTGCCGAACGTTGCCGCGTGCATCACTTGCGCCAACATCAACACCCAGAAAAACTCGGCAAACGAGCCCAGCAGCAACCAACGCAGCGCCGCCAGCAGGAAACTGGCCAGTAACACACGACGCACGGAAAAGCGCGTAAGGATGCGACTCATGGCCAGGAACATCAGCACTTCCGCGACCACCCCCAGGGCCCAGAGCATACCGATCACGCCTCGGCTGTAGCCCAAGTGCTCCAGGTGCAGGGTCAGGAAGGTGTAGTACGGCCCATGGCTCATTTGCATCAGCGCCACACAGGCATAAAACGCAAGGACCCCGGGGCTGCGCAATTGCGTGAGGAAACCCTCGGCAGCCAGGCGATTGCCCTGGGTGGCAGGCTGCGCGTTCGGTACCCACAGGCTGGCGCCGATGATGCCGGCCATGATCACCACGACCACCACCGGGTAAATATCCAGGCTCAGCCAGTCGAACAGGCGACCCATGATCACGACGGTGAGGATAAAGCCGATGGAGCCCCACAGGCGGACCTGGCTGTAGCGCGAGGTTTGTGTGTGCAGGTGGGCCAGGGTGATGACTTCAAACTGCGGCAGCACCGCATGCCAGAAGAACGCGTGCAAGGCCATCACCAGCGCCAGCCAGGCGTAAGTCTTGCTGATGAAAATCAGGCAAAAGCTCGCCAGGGTGCACACCGCGCCAAAACGCACGATGGCCAGGCGCCGACCGGTATAGTCGCCGAGCCAGCCCCACAGGTTGGGCGCCACGCAGCGCATCAGCATGGGGATGGCCACCAGTTCGCCGATGCGCGCGCTGGAGAACCCCAGATGATCGAAGTAAAGCGCCAGGAATGGCGCTGTCGCCCCCAGCAGGGCGAAGTAGAACAGGTAGAAGCTGGAGAGGCGCCAGTACGGGACGGGGGGTGTCATGTTGCCGCAAGGGGCTGCTTCACAGCCCCGCGCGAGCCACATCGCTCGCCACCACAATCCGTCACAGTTGGCCCAGTACCGGGGTACTCACGCGTACATCGGCATTTTGCCCACGGTTGCGCAGCAGGTGGTCCATCAACACGATCGCCATCATCGCTTCGGCAATCGGTGTGGCACGGATGCCGACGCACGGGTCATGGCGGCCCTTGGTAATGACGTCCACCGGATTGCCGTGCACATCGATCGAACGCCCCGGGGTGGTGATGCTCGATGTGGCCTTGAGGGCCAGGTGCGCAATGATCGGCTGCCCGGAGGAAATACCGCCGAGGATGCCGCCCGCGTTATTGCTGAGGAAACCTTGTGGGGTCAGTTCGTCGCGATGTTCGGTGCCGCGCTGGGCGACACATGCGAAGCCCGCGCCGATTTCCACGCCTTTCACCGCGTTGATGCTCATCAGCGCGTGGGCCAGTTCGGCGTCCAGGCGGTCGAAGATCGGCTCGCCCAGGCCCGGCTTGACGCCTTCGGCGACCACGGTGATCTTGGCGCCCACGGAGTCCTGGTCGCGGCGCAACTGGTCCATGTAGGCTTCCAGTTCCGGCACTTTGTCCGGGTCGGGGCAGAAGAAGGCGTTGTCTTCCACGCTGTCCCAGGTCTTGAACGGGATTTCGATCGGGCCCAACTGGCTCATATAGCCACGGATGACGATACCCTGGGTGGCCAGGTACTTCTTGGCAATCGCACCGGCCGCCACGCGCATTGCGGTCTCGCGGGCCGAGCTGCGGCCGCCGCCACGGTAGTCGCGTTCGCCGTATTTGTGATGGTAGGTGTAGTCGGCATGAGCCGGGCGGAACAGGTCCTTGATCGCCGAGTAGTCCTTGGACTTCTGGTCGGTGTTGCGGATCAGCAGGCCGATGGCACAGCCAGTGGTGCGGCCTTCGAACACGCCAGAGAGGATTTCGACCTGGTCGGGCTCCTGACGCTGGGTGGTGTGGCGGCTGGTGCCGGGCTTGCGGCGGTCGAGGTCGCGCTGCAGGTCTTCCAGGGACAGCTCGAGGCCGGGCGGGCAGCCGTCGACAATGGCGACCAACGCCGGGCCATGGCTTTCGCCTGCGGTGGTGACAGTGAACAGCTTGCCGAAGGTATTGCCGGACATGCAGGGCGCTCCGTGAAATCAGTTGTAATCACTCAGAGGTGATAACCAAGCGCGCCAGTATACGCGGGCCAACCGACTAGTTCATCCTCGAAACCTTACCGGTAGACGTTGGTCGAACCGGCACCTTCCTGATGATGGCGTGATGATGCTTCGAGTTTTGCTACTGACCCTGACCCTGTTTACTGGCGTGGCCTGTGCCGCGTCCCCCGTGGTGTTGCAACGGCCCATCAGCCTCGACACCGGCAGCGGCGAGCTGTTTGGCTCGCTGCTGCTGCCCCAGTCCGACAAACCGGTGCCGGTGGTGCTGATCATTGCCGGCTCCGGCCCCACCGACCGCAACGGCAACAGCGCCGACGGCGCGCGCAACGACAGCCTCAAGCGCCTGGCCTGGGTACTGGCCCGGCATAACATCGCCAGCGTGCGCTACGACAAGCGCGGCGTTGCCGCCAGCCTGGCCGCCACGCCCGATGAGCGCAACCTGACCCTGGACGCCTACGTGGCCGACGCCGTGGCCTGGGGCAAGCTGCTCAAGGCCGACAAGCGCATGGGCCCGCTGATTGTGCTGGGCCATAGCGAAGGTGCGCTGGTGGCCGCCCTGGCCGCGCCGCAACTCGATCCGGCGGGGGTGGTCTCCTTGTCCGGCAGTGCCCGTCCGGTGGACCAGGTGATACGCCAACAGTTGGCCGACCACCTGCCCCCTGCCCTGCTGCTGCGCAGTAATGAAATCCTTGACCACCTCAAGGCCGGCCAGGTGGACCCCGATGTGCCGGCCCCTCTGGAAGGGATTTTCCGACCCAGCGTTCAGCCCTATCTGATCAGCCTGTTTCGTGCCGACCCCTCGGCAGCTTTTGCCAAGCTACGCATGCCGGCGCTGATCATCCAGGGCACCCACGATATCCAGGTGGGGGTGGGCGATGCGCAGCAATTGAAGAACGCCAAGCCCGACGCCGAATTGACGATAATCGAGGGCATGAACCACGTGATGCGCATCGTGCCCAACGACGTGAAGCAGCAACTGGCCTCCTATAACAACCCTCAATTGCCCCTGGCCGCCGAGCTGGGCACACGCCTGGTGCGCTTTATCGACGGACTTCAACCCCGTTGACCGACTAATTGCCTCCAGTACTGGGAAAAGCGGCCGATAAGCCCAGGGTCGACAGCAAAAAGCCTGTCGACTGGCTGGGCTTGGACAGGATCGCGCCGCATGACTATCACCGAAGCAACACCAGAACCTACCGCTGAAACCGCCACGGAAAAAACCGAGGTCGTCGACGCGGCGCCCCTGCCGTGGGCAGACGTGCAGGCGGAACATTTCAAGATGCTGCGCCTGGCGCCCCTGGCCACTGACCGCGCCACGGGGGTGAGGCCTTTGCGTTTCGTGCAGTTCGGTTACGCAGAACGCAACGACAAACACCACAGCCTGCTGCGCATGGTCATCCAGTTACCGGGTCAACGGGTGCGCCGCGAGCAGAATCACCTGGACATCTGGGTCGATCACGACAAGCACCGCGTGCACTTCGGCCCAGGCAACAGCCTGGAAATCGAACCGGCCAACCGTGGCATCGGCCGATTCCTGGTCGCCCAAGGCGCCGCGTGGGCGAAGAAAAAGTGGGCCCACTACCGCGTTGACGGCGTAGACCTGGCCAACAAGGACGCGCTCAATGAAGCCACGCGCCTGCGTCGCGATCACTTCCTGCGTGTCCAAGGCTTTGACGTGGCCTACGCCGATGTGCAGCATTTGAAAGGCAACGTG
Organism: Pseudomonas sp. FG86; assembly: GCF_057808775.1. Lineage (NCBI taxonomy): Bacteria > Pseudomonadati > Pseudomonadota > Gammaproteobacteria > Pseudomonadales > Pseudomonadaceae > Pseudomonas > Pseudomonas sp. FG86. The sequence goes on from NZ_JBMDIS010000005.1 coordinate 109,471, forward strand.
CAGCCCGGCAAGGTCGGCGATGTGCTGGACAGCTGGAACACCGAGAAGGTGCAGTTCGTGGAGATCCTCGAAGCCGCGCAAATGCTGCAACAGGCCGAACAGAACCTGGCGGAGCAGGAAGTGAAGCTGCGCAAGGAAGAGGAAAAGGTCACCAAGTTCAAGCGTGAGGACAGCGGGCTACGCTTTACCATCACCTGCCTGGTAGCGTTCACCGTGTTTCAGGCGGGGTTGTTGATCTGGATCGCTACGCACCGGTAAATCGCGAGTGACCGGGTTACACGGGATACACAGGTGGAAGGTGCGCCAACTATCCGACTGGGCGCTGTGGCGCAGCAAACTGGAACCCTGTGGCGAGCGGGCTTGCCCCGCGTTGGGCTGCGCAGCAGCCCCAGTAAGATCACCGCGTTTTTTCAGACAAAACGCGGTGCGGGATTTGGGGCTGCTGCGCAGCCCAACGCGGGGCTTGCCCGCTCGCCACAGACAAGCCCGCTCGCCACAACAGCCCGCCTTCCACAACAACCCGCTTGCCACGACAGCCGGTTCTTCTTCAGTTAGATCCTGGCGGCGAAGATTGCCTGGTGCGCCCGGCACTGCTCAGCCGTCAACATGAACACGCCATGCCCACCGCGCTGGAACTCCAGCCAGGCAAAATCGACTTCCGGGTACAGCGCCTCGACGTGGACCTGGCTGTTGCCCACCTCGACAATCAGCAAGCCCTTCTCGGTCAGGTGATCGGCCGCTTCGGCGAGCATGCGCCGCACCAGGTTCAGGCCATCGTCGCCGCACGCCAGGCCCAGCTCTGGCTCATGCTGGTATTCGTCCGGCATGTCGGCAAAATCCTCGGCATCCACATACGGTGGGTTGGACACGATCAGGTCAAAGCGCTGGCCCGGCAAGCCATCAAAGCCGTCCCCCTGCACGGTGTACACGCGTTCATCGACGCCATGGCGCTCGATATTCTGGTTGGCCACTTCCAGCGCTTCGAAGGACAGGTCGCCCAACACCACTTCGGCGTCCGGGAACTCATAGGCACACGCGATGCCAATGCAACCGGAACCCGTGCACAGGTCGAGAATGCGCGCCGGCGGCTGGGCCAGCCAGGGTTCGAAGCGGTTTTCGATCAGTTCGCCGATCGGTGAGCGTGGGATCAGCACGCGCTCATCGACAATGAACGACATGCCGCAGAACCAGGCTTCCTTCAACAGATAGGCGGTGGGTACCCGCTCGTGGATACGGCGATGCAGCAAACGCTGCACATGGGAGATTTCCTCTTCTTCCAGGTTGCAGTCCAGGTAGCTGTCGGCGATTTCCCACGGCAAGTGCAAGGCGCCGAGCACCAATTGCCGGGCTTCGTCCCAGGCATTGTCGGTACCGTGGCCAAAAAACAGGTCTTCCCCATGGAAACGGCTGACAGCCCAACGGATATGGTCGCGCAAGGTGCGCAGGCGAGAAGTGATCACGGGGGCAAGCTCCTGGAAAAAACGACTGGCGATTCTAACAGCCTTCGCCCGTAGCGACGATGTACGTAACGCCCTCGCCGTACGTCGGATTTCATCCAGTTTGCCATCATTGGCTGGAACAAGCCGGCCTCTTGACATGGCTGCACGCCAGCAACGGCGTACCTTATGATCGTAGCGATTCACAGAACCGCTCAGCCAGTGGACAATGTCACAAAAGCCCCACTCACAGGAGCCCCAGAATGTCCGTTCCAAAGACGATGTTTCAACTCAGCGGTCGTGGTTATGCAGCTGCCAATCTCAGCCATGCGACCCTTGTGATCATCGATGCCCAGAAGGAATACCTCAGCGGCCCGCTCGCCCTTACGGGCATGGACGCGGCGGTCGCCAATATCAAGCAATTGGTCGCAGCCGCGCGCAGCGCCGGGCGCCCGATCGTGCATGTGCGCCACCTGGGCACCGTGGGCGGCCTGTTCGACCCGCAGGGCGAGCGTGGCGAATTCATCCCTGGCCTGGAACCGGCCGGCGACGAAACCATCATCGGCAAGCTGCTGCCCAGCGCTTTCCACGGCACCGGCCTGGAAAAACACCTGCAGGACCTGGGTTCGCTGGACCTGATCGTCTGCGGTTTCATGAGCCACTCCAGCGTCAGCACCACCGTGCGCGCCGCCAAGAACCTGGGCTTTCGCTGCACCCTGGTGGAGGACGCCTGTGCCACCCGCGACCTGCCTTACAAGGGCGGCGTCCTCACTGCCGAACACGTGCAGCAAACCGAAATGGCCATCATGGCCGACAACTTCGCCACCCTTGCCTTGACCAAAGACCTGATCTGACAGCCGCGCGATGAGCGGAGCGGCCGCGTGCGGGCCCCGCTCATCTGCAAATGCCTGTCATTTGCTGCAATTGCCTCTGGCGCAGGAACAACCTGTGTATCTTCCGGTCGAAGGGCCGATACCCTGGAGGAAAGGTCGGAATGAAGATATCCGATGGTTTTGATGCTCGTCGCTTGCGCCCCAAGGGCCCGAGCAACTGGCGCCTGCGCCTGGTGGCCGGCATTGCCGCGCTGCTGGCGGTTGTAGGTGTGCTGCTGGCGGTGGCCGGTGGCGCAGGCTTGTCGGGGCACTCCCCGGCACTGGGCGAATTGAATGCCAGCCCTGGCGGCTCGGCGATCCTGGTGGTGGTCGGCCTGTTGGTGCTGTGGTTCGGCGTGTGGTTGTGGCGGCGCAGCCGGCGGCGGATGCGCCAGCCGTTGTCACTGAACATCGCCTCGCACCTGATGAAAAAACACGACTGATGGCGCTTGGATAGCGTTTCCTGCGCCCTGGCCGCCGCGATTTAGGTAAACTGCCCGCCCTTCGCGGAGGCTGACATGCAAGACGACGATTTTTCCCTGTTCAAGAACGAGCTGCGCGGCGTCAAGCCGATCAAGCACGACCGCGCCGACACCGGCAAACCCAAGACTGACCGGGCGCAGATCGCCAAGTTGCGCCAGGCTGCGACCGTGCGCACGGATGCCACCACCGTAGACGGCCTGTCGGACCAGTTCGTGATCGACGTCGGCCCCGAAGACGAACTGATGTGGGCCCGCGACGGTGTGCAGGAAAGCCAGATGCGCAAGCTCAAGGCAGGCCAGATCCCGTTCGAAGGCAGCCTCGACCTGCATGGCATGACCGTGGAAAAAGCCCGGGAAACCCTCTGGGCCTTCCTGGCCGAAGCCACCAAATTCGAAATCCGCTGCGTGCGCGTCACCCACGGCAAGGCCGTGCGCCTGGACGGCAAGCGGCCAATGATCAAGAGCCATGTCAACACCTGGCTGCGCCAGCATGCCCAGGTGCTTGGCTTTACCTCCTGCCAGGCCCGTCATGGTGGCGCCGGCGCGGTGTACGTGATGCTCAAGCGCACCATGATGGAAGGGCGCGACGAGTAACAAGTGCCATCGTCAGGCTTGCAGCCATGTGTCGGCCACCGTAACCTTGCGCTTTGCGAAAATCCAACAGGTAGTTTCATGTCCCTGGAACAGAATTACACCGAGATTCTGAAGGGGTAAGGCAAAGTAACAATAGTCAATGAAATCGGGCACTTGCTTACTCAGGGGTACCCGGTTTTTACCTGCTTTACACGGTCATTGGTACAAAAATTGGTACGAGATACACCCCCTCCTCCGGCGTCCTGCCGACCGAACACAAAAACCAAATCCCCTACAGCTCGTCGCCTGAAATCGCGCCACCCTCCAACCTCGATTACTGTATGCGCATACAGCATTTGAGCGCGCCATGATGAATATCGATCAAGACACCTGCGAGTGGCTCGGCTGCCCTACGCCCCTAGAAATGTACAAGCATCAGTGCGCCCTGCTCGAGGACGAGCTCACCGAGGCTCAAGCGCAGTTAGCCAAGGCCAGAAAGAACATAGCCGGCCTTGTCCAAATGAACGATGCGCTGGCCGCTGGCAAAGCCTCTGCCGAGACAGCTCTCGGAAAAGCACTCGCCGACGCGGGCAGGCTCAACCGGGATAACTCAGAAATGGGCGCGCGGATAAGCGGCCTGATGTCCGTAGTGGACCAGCGTGACCACCTGTTCAGGGAAAACCAGCGGCTGCTGATTGAGCGGAAGCGGGAGAAACAGTCCTGACATACGCCTGGCAAGCGCGCAGTGCGATCAGTCCTTGGTCCCCATCACCGGTGATGGCGAGAATTCGTTGAGCATGCGCTGGGTCAAGTTGGGCTCGCGCGGCTCCATGAACCACGCCGACGGCGCCGGGGGCGGCAGGCACGTTGCAGCCACTGGCTGAATCCGTGGCGTCGAGAAGGACTGACAGCCGGACATCAGAAGTGGCAAGGCGATCGCGCAAAACAGCCTGGTTGCGTTGGGCATCGGATAATTCCCTGGTGTGTTGTTGGTCCTGGCCGGCGAGCTGCTGCTCTAGGGCCAGGCGCTTGTCGGTCTCGTCGCGAGCCTGTTTGGCTGCTGCAGCACTGACCAGGCCGAGATCCGTCTTGAATTGGTCGGCCTGATCCGCCAGCTTTCCGTCGTAGCGCCAGTCCTGCACCTGCCAGGTGCTGGCGGCGCTGATGACCATCGCCAGCAGGATCGCGCCCAGGATCTGCGCGGGCGTCATCATTGCTCATCCTCCCAGTCAGGTAGGTCAACAGTTTGGCCCGCCAGATCATGCGTGCAGTCGTCCAGGTACTGGATTCGACCATTGGTGACGAATGAGTGGCAGACCTTGCCGAAGCGGCTGGAAAAAACCGCCTCTCTTCCACCCTTGGCATAGATAGCGTCGTATTCAGCCTCATCCTCAGGCGTCATTACACTGCGTCCATCAGGTGCGCCAGTGGTTCGAGCAAGCACCGACGGCGTGAATGTAGGTGCCTCGGCATTGCCGTTGTAGCCCCAGCGCGGGCCGGGGCCCTTTCCAGTGGAGATGCCGTGCACCATGTCGCAGCCTGGGCACCTGAAGAAGAGATCGCCCTCCTTGGCCTTGGCCAGCACCCGCGACAGCCGGGTGAATCCTGTGCCGCTCATGCCAGCACCTTCAGCGCCTTGTCGTACAGCGCCTGGCGGTCGGCCAGGCCGTTGACTCCACCATTGATACGACGGGTGATCTTCACGAATTCACCCTGATCCGCCAGCGTGTTCAACCCACGGGTAGACCAGAACCAGGCCGCAGACATCGCGGCGTACTGGGGCTGCTCGAGCAGTTCGGGCTTGCTGAGCAGGTCCAGGCCCAGGGCTTCACCGCACGCGGCGTAATTGGCTCGGCCGGTGATCTGGATCAGGCCCCGACCACGATACTTGGAGCCGTCACCCTTCACGGTATTGCCCAGGTCGGCGCGCCCCTCATATCCGACCTGCTGCGCCGTGGGGCCCCACAACTCCTTCAGCCAGCGGAACTGGCCCGACTCGTGCCCGACCTGGGCGATGAATGCAGCGGCGCGCGACGTGCCGACGATGCCGTAACGGTTCATGGCCGTGTTCAGGGCGGGAACAAAAACGCCGGCTTGGCGGCCGGCGTTCGGGAGGATCTGCAGCAACTGCTGCTCGGTGATAGGCATGGCTTTCTCCAGACAAAAATAAACCCGCTCATGGCGGGTTATTGATCAGTTACTCGTGTCAGCAATCGGTCGCACCTTCAAACTCAGGCAGTGTTTTCAGGTACTCGTATGCCTGCTTGAATGGGTTCTCGCCGTCCATGTCGTAGCGTGTCGTGTAGTACACATACGTCAAAGGGTCGCCGTTAGACTGGGCGCAGGTCTGAACGCTGAAGGTCATTTCCGCCTTATCTGCACCTAAGGTAGCCACCGCAACAGTGACATAGGCGCCCTTGACCTCTACGTTTTTGTAAATCAAATCCAGTGTAAGTGCCATGCTAGTAGCCTCTCGAAGTTAGATCGCGGAATTGCCGGCCACTGTGACCCAGTCCTGCGCGTTGATGCCTCTCGCATAGACCCATTGAGCTCCACCGGTGCAGTCCGAGCAAAATGCCAGTGCCCCGGTGTTGCTCGCCGCACTGAGAGCCAATAGCTGTGCGCGCGTAAAGCTATTGAAGTACAGGCCCGCGCGCAGATGCTGCATGCCGCCGGGGTTGTCGGTTTTTACGAGCTGGGTGATCTCAATCCCTGTCGACGTGACCACGTTGCGCTTGCGTACGTTCGCGGGTGTGTCGAAGTCAGTGGCCATGGGCTCGACGTTGGAGACCACACCGGGTTGCGACGATGTCCTGCGAAGAACCACCCCGGTGGAGCTGGCGAATGCAAAAGAGCGAGTCATGGTCAGCGTAAAATCCGACCCGGAGGAGGCGTCCCCAGTGATCGAAATTTCCCTGCCTGGGCGGTCACCAATGGTTGTACCGCGCGCGAGCCTGGACGGGGTGCCTCGGTCATTGACTGCCCGAGAAACGAAACCCAAGTTGAATCCATTAAGCCCCAGAAACTCCCAGAGCATCTCAGCGGCATAGGCCTGGACTGCGGCCACCGGGTGGACGCCATCGTCAGCCCCGAAGATGGTGTTCATCTCGGCATGCGTGCCCAGGAGGTGGTAGCTGTCGAAGTACAGATACGACGCCCCTTTGTTGCCGCAGAAGCCCTTCAGGTAATGCCCGGACCTCATCTTGAGCGAGTCGTTTAGGGTTCTCGGTGTCGACCCAATGAACAGCTTGTCCGCATATGGACTGGACGCATCAAGAATACCTATCAGATAGTTGAGCGATGCATCAGCGGCCGCCCCATCCCCGAAGTCGTCGTCCATCTCAAAGGTGATGAGGTCCGCGTTGATGTCAGTCAGGGCTGCCTGCCAAATCGCGCGCCCTTGCGCGGAGGCCGTTGCATCGGCCAGCAACAGGCCACCACGGTTCATGGTCTGATGCAGGTCGAGACCGGACACGGTGGTGTTGCGGGTATGCACAAGGACAACACGTACCGGGCCGCCAGAAACAGTGGTCAATACGGCGGCAGTAGCCGCTGCTTGCGTGTAGGACAAAACGCCAAGACCAGTGACATCGGCGGCGGCGGAGACGGTTGCCACAACGGTACCGCCGACGGAAAGGTTCAGCGTGCCGGCGGAGGGCTCTTTGATGTAATACACCTTCACATCAGTAAAGGTTGGCGAAGATCCCGAACGCACCCAAAGTGCTGACGCGCCATCATTAAGACGACTGACGAGCCCAGTAGGCCAATACTGATACTGAAAAGTTTCCGCCGTCACGAGCGAGGCGGTGCTAAGCGAGAGGTCATAGCCGCCGGTGGGCGGCCCGTCCCCAGAACCTGTGCCAGCACTGTTGACGCCACTCATGTTGACCCCGCCCATCCTGCGATCCAGCGAGGCGTTGAGCTGAAGCATTTTTGCCCCGGCCAAACTGTCACCAAGAATGATCACCCGCAGATGACTAATAGACGATGCTGCCGCAAAAAGCTTGCTGAACACTTTCCTCGGTTTTCGCAGGTTCAGTGCTAGGGCCGCGCTGACAGTAGTCCCCTTATCGCCGATTAAATTCGCGCCTTTGGTGGCATCGTCTGCACTGGCCAGTTCCAGCTCTAGGCCCGCCGTTTGCTCCAGAGACAAGCGGGCTTGCTTTGCAATTGTCGGCACTGGACCCGACTCAGTAACAACATCAGTCGCGGCATCGCCATGAATATATTGATGCTGTTTTTCCGCCGCCCCTAGCGAAAGTTGAGCCGCTTCCGACAACTGCCCCGCGTAACTCTCCAGCGCTGAAATATCAGTCATTCATGTTTCTCCAGTCGTAAAAAAAACCGCAGTGCGGCCTGGATGCTTTTTGAAGTTTGGGATCGATGCGAATTAATACCCCGGCGCTTTGCCAATCGCGCGCCAGTGAATCGTTGCTCCAAAGTTCTGCGTGTCGTTGAATAGCCTGTATTGCGTATTGCTTACCGCATAGGCACCCGCATCGTTGGCATCACTGTCTGAGGAGTTGGGAGTTACTTTGTTCCCGAAGCAGTTGTAAACCTCAGCAAACGGAGTTGGAAAGTCGATTGGCGCACTGACCGCGTCTCCGCCTACGTTACCTTGCCCCCACTGCTCTAACAGCCCCGTAGCGCTGTCCAACTTCCATCCGTTAACGCCCAACAACGCGGTGTTCTTGTTTTGCTTCGCGAGGTCAAGTGCGTCCAGCGCGGTTTGGATAGTCTGATGCAGTGAATTGAGCAGCGAATCTGTAGCAGTCTTTGTGTAGGCATCGCCGATGCCATAACCGCCCAGAGTGATGGCATTGTTCGCTTTACTTGAAAGTAGAAAGTCAGTCTGATTTTTCGTATAGGCATCAAGAATGTTGTACCCGGCTAATGACGTTGCCTTCACCGCATAGTTAGCAATCGCTGCCTGAATCGCCTTGAGCACCTGAGTGTTGTCCTCAACATCCAGAGCAGGCAGATACCCGAGGATCAAGTTGCACAGTTCCTCCTGAACGGCGTTCAACCATTCGGCCTTTATCGGCGTTGGGCTCACGCCTCCCACGATGGTGCCGTAGCGAAACCGGCCAAGCGCAGTGACAAGATCGGTCCAACTGGAAATTCGCTGCATGCTAAAAATCCTCAATGCCGGCGATCGCTGCAGGCGTCACGTAATGGATAACGTTAAAAAGGCTGTCAGCCTGGCTGATAATGTTGTCGACGACTTCCCGTCCAAAGCCCAGCACCACGTCGGTGTACTCGGGTTTTTCCTGTTGGAGACGGCAGGCGAGCATCGCGGCGTTCACTGATCCGTAGAGCGCCGAAGGTGCAGAGGCCAGCCAGCCCCACGGCCAACCATCTCCATAGAGAAAATCTCCGGTGCGCGCGTTATCGACAGTTAGGAACTGGTATTCATCAATCGTTACGGTCACGCCGAGTTGCGCGGCCATCTGGATGTAGTACGCTCGTTGGGGACCGCCCGCAGCCGAAATCTTGTCAGCAACGGCCTTCTGTCGTTCCGAAAAGGTCTGTGACCCTGGCACCGTACAGGCATCAGGTAGCCCCAGCGTCAGTTCCCACTCGGTCAATAGGTCGTTGGTCGATGCCGGAAACACGTCGGCAATCAGATCGACAGCAGTGTCGCTGATGCGTTGGAAGGTCGGAGCAAAACAGGAAATCGCCTGAGCGTGAACGCTACCCAACTCTTTGGGCCAGACTCGCCCACGCGGTAGCAAACCCAACAGCGCCTCCGTGAAGTCATCGCGTGTAAAGGACGGATTTGGCATGGTTATCAGCTATAGGTGATGGAACCGAGGACGGGCAATGAGCCCAGTTGATTCACAATGTTTTGCGTTGGAGAGGTCATAACAAAGCCAGCTGTACCGGCAATTGCGGCAATTGCAGAGTCAACAGCCGACAGCTCGATATAAGAACCATCGTTCAAAGGCGCCCCCTGCTCTGCCAACACCTCAGCAATAGCGCCCGCCAGCGCATCGCGGGTGGCCGTCGATGCGCCGGTCAGTCCCGATAGCGTGAAATTGATCGTACGATCTTCGGGAGCACAGAGGTAAACCATGGCGGTCACCGGCTGCTCGGGAAACATGCTGTTCGCGATAATAAGCTGGTCGCCCGTTGCCGTATTGGCTGGAGTTGCCCGAACGTCTTTGCTCGACACCCCATTCCTTCCTTGCGGAAAACCGCCATGCTCTGCGTTGGCGTCGTCAAGCATTGCGTACACAATCACGGTACCCGCACCAAAGCCATTCGGCGCGCACCAAGCACGCGTCACCCCCGACACCTCTTTGGCCCAGGCTACATAGTCTGCACCAGAGCCGCCTTTGGGGGTGTTCTGGAACGCATCAATCATACGGCTGAACAGGTTGCCGTCTTCCTCCTGATCCGCTCCGCCGGTGATAACGCTAGTCACTGCGCCGGTGGATTGCACGCCGTCGAGCGACGATCCCAGCCTTATCAGGCTACCGATAGCGGTATTGCCCTGCTCGCCAGCAACCTCTGCAATTATGCTGACGATCACGGCCCCCTCTGAGTTAATCGTTGCCGTAGTTAGAGTGGTGAACGATGCCGTATCGCCACGGACCACCTCGGTACCAGCATCGATAACGACACCTGGCGTCCCTTTGAAAGTGACTTGTCCACGCGCAAATGCTGCCTTTTTTCGGTAAACCTTCTTGAGCGCGGCCCATGCCTCCAGGTACTCGCCGGTACAAGTGAACGGGACGGACTGACGGGCGATCCAGTCAAGATATCCGTAGTGAAGATGGGCCATACCGGCAAGTGCCTTGCCCATCACGTTCATGTTGGAAAAGCGCAGCAGGCCGTCAGCGGTCGGTAGACCAGAGGTGATATCCGCAGCAACGTGCGCGCGCAGGTCCGAGAGCGTGGGTCTCGTAAATGGCATGAGGGGCTTTGCTCCTGAAATATGAAAGCTCGCTCGAGGCGGGCCGTGACGACTATCAGGTCTGATTCCAAACCCAGTTGAAATTGAGCGGGGTAACGGTTCCGTCACGGTGAGTCACGGTGATGATGCTATTGAGCCGGCTCCCGCCAGCAATGGCGGTCACGACCTTTACGCTGAGCGCGACTTGATCATCGATGAGCCACTTCAATGCCTCCTCCATGTAAATTTTCGCGGTGTTGGCAACGTCCTGCGTAAGACGGGACCGGTCCAGAAGCCAGAGACGGGAACCGATGGGAAGCTCCTCATCTGCATCGCCCCACCACCCGCGCCGATCATCGCTACCATCCGGAGGAATATCCGAGTCGTCGGCAATCCGGTCCGTGAATAGGCTGATCAATACAGCGCTGGCCAGGTCATTGCCGCTCGCCAAGGCGCCACCCATGATTGACCAATCACCCGTTCCGTTCTCTACGATCCAGGCTGTGGTGATATCGCTCATTGTTGAGGACTCGGGGTTGTGGTGCCGGTACCGTTGGTGTGCTGATTGAACAGCGCCCGATCGGCAGCCATGGTGCGGACCTTGTCTTTGACGTTGCCACCCGCTTCAATATCGCCGCTGACACGTAGAACTGGCGTGTTCATCTGAACTGCCTCGACGGCATTGATTGTGACGGTGGTGGCGTTGTTGACGGTGACAGGCGCAGCGCCTGCCTCAACTATGATTCCTCCGGTCTCGGTCAGGTAGATCGACTTCCCCCAGAGGTCATAGACCATGGATTCCCCCTCCAGCAGGTCGGTTGGCCGACTTGCCTGGTGCGCAGTGGCTACCACCACGCCTTTGGACCTGTCGCCAGCTAAAAACACGATCAATACATCCGCCCCCTCCGGCGGTCGAGACGTGAAGCCAAACTCCGCAATTCTCGGCGTACCGTCCCGGGTCTCGGAATCGTTGAGCTTCACCTGCAGTAGCTGAGCGGTCTTGCTATCGTCGCTGAACATCACCCGGCCCCAGCCAGTTGCAAGTTGAATCCGGCGCATCATGCGCTGGAGAACACCAGTGGAATCACCGGATTGATTCGTCGGGGACGTCATCAGAAACCACCTTGCAAAAGCTCGCCATAAAGCGGCGTGAGGTTGATGGGTTGAGGAAGGAACGCTTCAGGCGCCATAAGCGTGATCTCTGCGGTTGTTCCTGAGTAGCTGTTCTTCAGGAAGGTCACTTCACTGATCAGCATGCTTTCGGCGGAGAACTTCAATCTCGGCAAATGCACCGGGACCAGTGTGTTTGGTTCCCACAGGGCGCCGGCTGAGTCTCGCCAACTATCAGCGGTCAAACGTATTACCCGGGAGCGCCCAAAACGCCTGGCCGCCTCCCACTCTGCGCGCTTGATAGCGACGTCATTACCCAGTCCGCCCCCCTCGGAGATGATCACCAGCGCCCGGTGCCGCTTACAGTTAAGATCCTTCACCGGGTAGATATGGTTTCCGCCCTGCCCGAGATCTGTAAACGTGTCCACAGACTGGATATAGGCGTTGTAGTCGGAATAGATCTGATCCGCCGAAAAGTCGATGTAGGCTTGCTGAACGTTGACCCCCCCAACAAAGCCGCTTGCCGCGCGGCGCGTCCCAGCCCTACTCAGGAAGAGACTCCCGTCAGCCAGGTCGTAGGCGAGTACGGCGGAAAAGCGCGCCATTCGGTCGATAATGTCGAAGGCCGATTCACCCAGCATTAGATTGGTCTGAGGTAACACCGGCAAATCACTCACGTCCGTAGCAACTGATATGCCTTCGGCAACACCGTTGATGGATGGTCCGTAAACCGCCGCAAGCCGCCGTGCAATTCCCAACACAGTCTGGTTGCTGAGTTGCCCGCCTGGCCACTCAGCGGCGCAGTCGATCAAATCGGAGCATTTAGAACGGCCACTAACCTGGATCGAGTGATCGCCAGCGCTGATGCTCGGCGTGTATCGATCTACATACCCGGTCACCACCGGGTCCTGCCCGAGCCGGACCTGGCACGCCGCTCCAGGGGACAACTCCAGGCGATCCAGTTCACCAGGATAAAGCTCGGTCATACCAATACTGAAGTCACTGGGCAGCCGCTCAATACCCCGCGTGACTCGGACGTTCGTCCAGCCGGTGATATCAAAGCCGCCCGACGTTATGGTTAAATCGTCTACTTGCATGAGCTACCTCTGCGACCAGGCCCCCATAAAGCTCTCTAAATGGAATTCAGAAAACAATGAAGCGACACTTATCCAAAATATTATTTATCGGATTGATTTTCGGAGCTTACTTTCTAGTCTCTGGATTCTTCGTAAGTAACGAATTCGAAACTAAAAGCATAAAGTTATTTAAAGAGCGTGGAGCAGCAGTGCTAGCCGAGCTTGAAAAAGCTCCTGGTTGCGCTGACCGGTTTGAATTGCAGTCCGTTAGCTTCAATAAAGAGTGGCCTTTCAGCAAAATCGCTGAGGGCAGATCTATTTACACAGCAAGAGGCAATGTGATCCTCGATATAAGTTGGTCTGCGGAAGTTGTGGATAATGGCCGTATGATTATTGTCAAACCCAAAAGCACCGCCGAACTTCAAGCAACACTAATGTCGCTAATGCTCCGGTCCTGCCAAGGCTCCTAAGCTGCGTCCGGCGAGCCCTCTACCGGGCTAGAGCTTTCACCGTCGTCGACATAAACGCCGGGTGAATCGGGTTTGCCTGCTGGATCAACTCATCGGTACGATTCGTATCGCGGTAGAGCCTGTTAGCCATGGTCAGCGCCGATATAGGCGCGCGAAACGTGAAAGTCTCCAGTGTTGGAAGCGTGGCACCGGTGGTGGTCAAAGCCTTGACCACCACCTGGCGCAGATCGACCAGAGCGCCATAGCTTTCGTCGTCGCCGCTATCGCCCGCCACCAGCAACTCCGCATCAATGAACCCGGTGACCACCCCCATAGTTGACATGGCCTCGTCGTAGGAGGTCGGCACGTAGGCCGCCACAACCTTGCCGATTGAGGCGAGGGCAGAACGCCGCAGCAGAGCGCTGGTGGCGTCCTGTGCAACCCCGCGAGCTGCACCGATAGCCCCGCTGCCAGAAGTGGACGGCGGCGCGTAACCAGCAAGCGAGCCCAGCAATTCAATCGCGCTGCCTGGGTCTGCGATGCTGGCAACGAGCGAATCCATTACGCCCTGTACTGCGTCGGTGAATTGCTGCCCACTGTTTGCATCCAGGCTCGCCGCGGCGTCAACAAGCGTATCCATTGCCGCATCCACGGCTGCGCGATTGGCTGTGTTCTTGGCAATCAGGTCAGCCATGGTCGCACTGCTGTTTTTGGCTTTTTTGCTCGCAATGAGCGCGCTGCTGACATTGCCATTGGCATATCGCCCAAAATCACCGGTCAGAAGGCTGGCCAGGCTTGTAATGCTGCGCACGTCGAGGGTGATGCGGCCCACCAGAACTTTGAAATCAGCGATTACTCCAACTACCATCCCAACAATTGCCTTGCCGAACTTGATGACGCCCTCAACCGCGTTGATCACCGAGGTGACCCCGCCAATCACTTTGCGCACAAAGTCGAGCGCTGCAGAGAGTCCAAGCGCAGCAGCCAGTTTGTCCAGCAGCGACCCGGTCGACGTAGTGATTGAGGGAAATACACGATCGCCGGACTCAATGAATACGATGCTGATTTCAAAGTACCGCCCCATGTCCCAGCGCTCGACCACGCTCAACCCCTCGGAGGGAACGCTGACCTTGAGCGCTCCAAGGGTCGGATGTATTAACGCACCAGGCCCCGCAGCCTCCACTGCCGCGACCAGTAAATCGCGCTGTGCCAGGACGTTGCCACCGCCATACACCAAGCTGTCGGTGACCAGGAAGCCGCTCATGCGGATACGTCGAGTGGAACGCCCCATGTCTTCAACGTAGGGCTTGTCACGCCCTGGGTACTCGTGGAGCGCCAGGCGCCGCCCAAAACGCGCATCCCCCCCGTAAACTGCAAACGGCACACCACGAAATGAGGCTTTGTTGAGCATCTCCGGCCAGGTCTTATTTGAGTCCTGGGCAATTTGAATGATGTCCGACAGCAAACTCATGCAATAGCCCCCATGCCCGAATAGGCGATGCGGCTCGAAGCCTGGACGTTGCCGTCTGACTTGACCTTGGTTTTCAGACCATCGGGCGCGTTTTTATGTTCGATTTCAACCTTGACGCTCCCGCCATTTTGCTGGGCGGCACCTTGGGAGTAAGGGCCTGCCGGCGCTGGTGACGGCGCAGGCATCCTATTGGCGATGACCTCCGCCACAGCAGCCCTTTTTGCAGCGTCGCCGTCCGCATCAGCTGGCCGTTCGTACTTCCGGGAAACGATATCGCCCGCCTCCCTGGCACTTTTCGCTCTACGCAGAAGCTCACCAGCACCCTGCTCCTGGCCTTGAGTGAGTTCGTAGTGAACGAACCCAAGCTGCTCTTCCAGACTGGATCCCTGCATGGGTTTTCCTGCCCATTTCGTAAACTGCTGCTGCCGTGATTCATGCCACTGCGCGGCACCATATGCCCGCCCGCTATCACCCACAGCCGCTGGATTGAAGTTGCTCTCAAGACCAAGGTTTGCACTGATCCCCGCAGCCTGTTCTTTCGTCCACCCTTTTCCTTGAAAGAAGGCCATTGAGCGGCCAGTGGCTTCCTCGTTAATGCCGCCACGTCCCTTGAAGGCACTGCTCAAAACTTCCGAATCAGAAACCTCTGGGAGGCCTTGCGCGCGACGAATGCGAGCAATTTCCTTGCTCTCTCCATCGTTAAGCGATGGGGAGTACACCATTGCAGCAACCCCCGCGGCGGCGGCAGCAAGCCATGCACCAAGGCCTGTACCAGCTGCGCCGGCGGCACCAGCACCAACTGCGGCGCCTCCGCCCACTCCAGCACCAGCTGCGCCGGCGGTGGTAGTTGCAGCGCCAGCGGCAATTGCAGCCGATTCCCATCCAAGCAGCAGCTTAGTGAAGGCCAGCACCCCAGCGCCGCCCCGAACGAGCGTTACACCCAGAGAGAGAACGCTACCGATCAGCCCTGCGTTCATCACGCCTATAACCAAAATCGCGGCATTCTCCCAGCCACCGAGCCAATCAACTACTTTCCCGACCCCCTTGCCGAAGTTGATGATGCCGTCGCCGATCTTCTTCCACTCGACCTTGTTGATCCAAACGGCGAAGCCTTTGGCCCACTCGCCGATATCGCTGGCAATCAAATCGCGATTCACCGCTAGCCAATTGGTGAATTGATCAACCAACGGCTTCATAACGGGGATCAACTTATCGCCGATAGCGTTTTTAGTGCCATCGATGACGATATTCAGGCCGGCCAGGCTCTGCGAGAACTCCTTGCCACGCTGTACGGCATCGTCACTCATGACATAGCCCAAGCGTTTTACCGTTGCCTCGTAGCGCTCAATGCCAGCAGCCCCCTCACGCAGGAATGGCAGCATGCCGCCCAGCCCCAGGTTGTTCGCTATCAGTGCTTGAACCTGCGGACTCTTCTGGCTGGCAATCGCGGTGGCAATGGCCTTGTACTCCCCCACCACATCCCAAGAACCGTCCTTGGCTTTTTTCAGGCCGATACCGAGCTTGTTCAGCATCAACAACGCGCCTTGGTTACGCCCCCATTGCGCGTCCTGCATGGTGGTCGCCAGGCTGTTGAGGCTGCCCGTAGCCAATTCGGTATCGATGCCAACCATCTTGGCGGCGCCCTGGAAGGTCTGCAGCTGATCGGCAGAAATACCGATCCCGTGCGCACTGTTGTCAATCGACCTACCAAGCTTTGCCCAGTTGACGGCCAGCGCCGCTACACCAGCCACCGAGCCAATACCCGTAATAGCGGCCATCGGAGCAACTATGTTGCTGATGCTACGAGCGGCGCCGCCTGCTTCCCTGCCGATATTGGTGAGGTTCTTGCCGATGCGCTCAAAGCCAAGCTCACGGCCGAGGCTTTTGAAGGACTTTCCGACCTCTTCAAAGGGGCGGGTCATGCGGCTGACAGAGTCATTGACCTTGCGAACGGTCGCCGAGGCCTTATCAACCGCGTTGATCGTGATCGTGAAGGTATTAGCCATCTGAGTTACCCGCCATGCGAATGGCCTGTCTGTTCCATTCGATCAGTTCCTTCAAAGTGAGCGACCATGCATCGCGCGGCCCCCAACCGTAATACTTGGTGAGCTCGGCAATCAGCTCTGGCCAGCCTCCTCCGCCTGACCAGCTTCGGTAAAACCCTCGAGAAACTTGTTCGCCGCGACCAAATCGCGTTTGCTGAACTTCTCGACGACACTGCGCGGAATTGCGGCCACCAACGAAATCAATGTGATCGCAGATCCGATCATGGTGTCGGCCCGAGCCGCTTTCTCCATCTCGCCCGCAGTCGGCTCGCGGAGCTTGATTTCGTCGTAGGTGATGGCGCTTTCAGCTTTTCCGATGACTACTGGCTTGCTGAGGGTGATGGTGATTTCGTCTTCAAACATGGATCAATTCTCCGTAACGGAAGGACCTTCCCACTTCACTTCAATAGTGGCATCGGAAGATTTGGATTCTTGTTGGTCAGTGGTCCACATGTTGCGACCAATGATGGTTTTGCCATTGGCGAGTTCGGCGACGACGGTGGCGTTGTTCATCGCATTGATGTCGCTAATGCTGAGGTTTGAGGCATCACGCAGTGTGGCGGCGATGTAGCCGGGCTGCGGCGTTTCGCTGTAGCCGTGAATGCCGTCCTGCCCCTTCAAGGTTTCCCGGGACACGCCGGAAATCTTGTAAGAGAAGTCGGCGGCCAGCATGTAGCTCACGCCGTCGATGGTCAGGTAACAGGTACCGGCGAGGCGGTTTGGGTCAGCCATAATTTTCTCCAGGCGAAAAAAAACCGCTCAAGGCGGCAGTGGACGATAAGCCCGGGTTACAGCCGGAACTGGGCCAGCAGCGCAAAAATGCGCAGTTGGTTGATCAGGGTCCCAGGCCAGAGCACGTCGACTCGGTTAGGGTTGGTTCGGTTCTGCTCGACGATCAGCTCCTTGGCGAATGCCTTGGCATCCTGGACAAACCCGTCGTACTCCAGCGCCCCGTATTGAGCGATCAAGTCAGCCTTGATGATTTTCGGCGTAACGATCGCTGAGCCAGGCGCAAAGCGAGTGCCGTCGGCTGCCAGCTTCACCCGGGCATATTTGGAAGTCACCAACGACCGCTGGGCACGCAATACGTACATCAGCAAGAACAAGGTCTCGATCTGCAGATAGCTGTCATCTGCAGCACCGAAGCTGTTCTCCTGATATGTGGTGATCAAGTTATCGATCGCCACCGTGCCATCGCTCGCCACAGTGAATGTGGAGATACCGTCCCACAGCAGCGTGTTGCGCTCGCCCAGATCAAACCGCGAAGGAGCCGGCGGCGCCAGCACCGTACTCAGCGTCAAGGTTTGCAGCGGCCGGCCCGGATCAGCACGCAGTGCCACCGCCGCGGTACCCGCCAAATCAGCCGCCCAGATCCAGGCAGGCGACGGAGAGTCATTGAAACCCATGATCGACTCATGCTGGTTGTTGCGAGCGTTGCCCGCGGTGGCCAACGTCGAGAGCGTGCCGCGCTGGGCAGCGAAGATGTGCCCATAAATCTGGCTGGCATAACTCCAGCGACCGGTTTTGTCGTTGAGCAGGGTTTTCAGTGCATTCAAGGACGCCGTATCGGTGTACGGGCTGACAATGAAATCGAAGGCCTCGTCACCCAGGCTAGCCAGAGCAGCGTCGAGCACAGGGTTTGTTGCACCGGCGGCCATGGCGGTGATGGTCAGCGTCAGCCCAGCCGGTGTTACCTCGCCGCCTGCGGTTCCCAGATAGTTCAGGCGCAGGTCAATGTCGTTGCCGGTCGCCCCCTTGTTCTTGGCCGTAAACTTCACGGTTGCGTCGGTAGCCACGGCCGTCACCGGAAGATTTCCGGTGCTATTGACCAAGGCAGCGAGGCCGGTAGCAATGTCCGCCGCGGGCTCAGCGGTAGCCACAGCGAAAGTGAGAAGTTGGCCGGCGATGTAGAGCGAGACGACACCTGTGCCACTGGGTGCGCCAGCGATCAGCAGAGACCCGCTCGCAGCCACAGAACCCTCGGCGTCTGCCAGCGGCAAAAACCAAACTTCACCAAAGTTATCCGAGGCTTTATAGGCCGCGGTCATCAGTGCCAGCATCGATCCCAGGCCGCCTTTGGATTGGGCATCGCTCACACCCTGTCCGAGCACCGGCACATTAACCACGCCGTTACCATTGGCAGTGATCTGCCCGATGATCAGGGTGCGCTGAGTTTGTGCGCCGCTGTTGGCCTGGGAGTTATCGACCTCGGCATAAAACAGAGGAACCCGCAGGTTCGAGGGAATATTGCTAAATGGGACGGTCATTAACTGTCGCTCCCTTGGGAAGTTTCAGGCTTGGTGATCTTGGCCGCCGGCGGCTTTTCGTCGCCTGCCTGTGGTGAATCAGGCGAGGTTTCCGACTTAGGCGGCGTGCATGTAACGTCATTGCAAGAGAGCCGGCGAAGCCAGTAGTGATCGTTGTCCGCGACCTCTCGACCGTCTTCCGGCAGAGCATCGCGTTTGACCGGGTCGCGTACCAGCAACCCTGGAGATGGATAAATGCGCATGATTACTCCTGCGGAAATTCGAACGAAAGACCACCCTCCGCTCGCCCATCAGGGCCAACATCGCGCGGCGCCGGTGTGACGGAATCGGGAAACGGTGGATCGGCATAAGTGCCTGTTGGATCAAATACGTTGTGCAGGTCGTTGGTGACGCTAAGGCCGTCCAGCGGAGTAATCGGCTGCACAACGGACTCAGCAACCGGATCAAAAGGCGGATGATCGGAGGCTTCTTCCATCGGATAGAATTCCTCGGGGCCCTGGTAGAACTCCATACCGACATCCATGACGAGCTCGCCTAAGTTCTGATCGCCCTCATCACTTTCAACCATCTCGGACCGGATAAAAGGAAACTGCTGAAGGCGACTCATCAGTGGCGGAAAGTTGATCAGCGCCCTTTCAATCTGACGCTGTATCCCCTCTAAAGCCAAGATCATCGCCGCAGCCGCGCCGTTTTTGGGCAAGGCCTTTAGCTGGATGCGAGCACTGATCCGGATCGTTGCTGTCACTGTAAACTGTGGCCCTCCCTGGCGCCCCAGTGACTCCTTGTCTTCTGCCGGAGAGTGAACCCAGATGATCGGGTAGCTTCCGCTCCATGTCGGCCAGGTTCTGGCGGCGAACACATTGTTGCCGGCTGCGGTTCCCGCCTTGAGGGCTTCGGCAGTGATCTGCCGTAACTCGGAAGTCGTGGTCATCACATTTCACTCAGCATCAATTTTGCCCAGCCATGACTATCAGGCCGAACCTCCATCACCAGGTATCGCTTGGCGATACTCGGGATGTAAATCTCATCGTCCTGAACAGGCGGCTCACGAAAGGTCGAAAGCCGCACACCCAGCACCGGCTGCGTTGATGTAACACCCACCAGGGGGTCAATCAGCTCGACCTCCCGATAGGCCGAATCGAAAACGCCGTCGATGGGGTATGCCTGGCGCCCGACCGGGTAGTACGTCACCTGCCCTTCCGGTCGCTGACCTTCGCCAAAAATGGTTTCAAGCGGCCCCAACACCAAGCTGTCCCAGTCGATCATCAGGCGATCCTCACGCTAGGCCCTGCCGCCACCGAGACATGCGGGCCTGTTTGAGGCTTCTCGACTACGTTGCCATCGGCCAGAAAGCCGAGTTTGATCAGAGACTCGACCTCATCCTTTGGCACCTTGACGGTGCCTCCAGGCCCAACGCTTTTACCATTGACGCCGACCACGGTTCGGCCATGAGCCACGACGGCCTCCACGACAGAGGCCCCCGTTCCGGGTGCGCCGGCCATCAGCCTTTGCTCGGCGGAGTGCACACCTTCGCGGCAAGGCAGGCGTTAACTCGGCTTGGAATGACCAGCGGCGAGCTCTGCATCAGCAGGATGCGTTGAGCGGGGTCATTCTCGACCCAAGTCTTTGGCGCGTATGGCATGGCCTGGTAGTTGAAGTTTGGGTCAAGGATCGAACCGAAGGCGCGGGTACCGAGCAGTTGCTGGCCGGACATCAGCATGTAGCCATCAGGCAGCATTGGTTGCTCAACGCCGTTGTCGTCAATGAACCACTCGTTGTAGAGCCACAGGTCGTACTGACCCCAACGCCCCTTGTAGACCGCACCCGGTGCGATCTGTGGGCCAATGTTGATGCTCCCCGCCTCGGACTGTTTCGGGAAGAAGATGGCGCCGAATACTTTCTCGTCGTTGGAGAAGGTCTGCCAAGCCGAGGTAGTGAACACCAGATCCGTTGCCTGGGCGCCGGAGAGCTGGAGCATCAGCGTTTGCCATTCTTCCAGATTGTTCGCCGGGATGGTGTCGCGGCCTGCGGCGTTAAAGTTGGCCTTGATACCCCACTGCAGATTGCCGGAAAGAGCGATGCTCAACTGGGAATCTCGACCGAAGTCGACTACCTCAGTTTCAAAGCCTTCGCCCGAAACAACCACCTTGCCAGTGAGCAGCGCCGACGCTGCCATCCACTCGAGACGGCGGTCCAGCATATCGATTTGGTCGGCCATCTCGAACGCAACGTTGGCCATCTCGCGTTCACCGGCAGTCATGGTGCCGCCGCCGATGCGTTCGCCGATCTGGCGCATGATCGGCTTGCGCAGGTCCGGAGCGCGCTTGTCCTTGATGTAGGCCGGCTTGTAGGTGTTGGTCTGGTAGCGGCGCTGCTCAACCAGCTTGCCCTGTACCAGCGGACTGATGAAGGGGGCCATGCGACGCAAGCCAACGTCGATGTCGATGGCAACGAACTCGGTCTCCGAGCTCTGAATGTTCGGGAAGAACTTATCGAGTAGGAATTTCTGCGGACGCTTGAGCGTCGGCACGACCTGAATCAGGTCGGTGGTGCTAAAAGGAAACGAACTGGCGGCGGTCATGGGCCTCTCCAAAGCAAAAAATGCTGAATCCAACCCACAAAAAAACCCGCTTCAGCGGGCCTTTGTGGGCGGTGGGTATGGGCCGGATTACGGCGCCGAGTTATTCGACGGGGAAGCCGCCGAGAGTGAGGTTTTGGCAAACAGGCTGTACGGCCGCATCGCCGATACTAGGGCCGGGAGCGACCAGGTTGGGCTGTAAATCAGTTGGGCGGCATTGAATTCGCCGGCCACGTACGCACCAGCTGTCACCGGGCCATCCGTTGCATCAGCATCGTCGACCAAAATAGCGAGCGGAACCTGGCTGCCGTCGGTCGCCGTCCGAACGCACTCGACATAGGTACCGACCGCATCAAAGACGTTGACGGTGAAGCCATCACCTACCACAAAGGCCGTGGCACCCGCAGTGATCGTCAGATTGATCTCGGCGTGTGCAAACGCGGCGCCGACAGTTGCATCGCCCAGCGCCACGCCTTCGGGGTTGGTAACGCCGAAGGTGGTAGCAGATGTCGCCAGCAGCACGTAGCCACCGGTTTCAACGGCAGAGCCAACGGTGACCGCTGACACTGCGCCGTTGCCGGTGTTGCCTGGCTTGGCGATGACCTGGACCGGACTTACGGTTTGCTGCCCCAGGACCGTGCCGCGCTTGAGTACGCCAGCAGCCAAAAGAATCGGCTGGGTGACCAGGTTGCGGGCATCGGCAATCAGCTGATCAGGGATGTACACCTGTGCCTGAACGCCCGGTCTTTGTGGGTTGTCTCGAATTTCAGTTGGAATCAGCGACATGCTGTTGATCTCCGTTTGGCGTTGAGGTTACTGGGGCTTGGCGCGGGCGGCTGCCGCGATGATTTTTTGGGCGATTGGCGACATGTTGGAAGACTCCACGCCACCATCGCCCCCGGCGCCGACATTCGGCACGTCAGCTGCAGCCATGCGGTCTTTCAGCTTGCTGCCGCGACCGCTTACCGATCCAGCAGCGTTAAGTGCACTGATGGCAGCTGCAGCAGACATGTTGGTATCGAATGCGAACACCCCAGCCTGCTCGGCGTTACCCGACTTCAGGCCGTGAGCCATGATCTGGGCGCACCGGGCGCGCTCTTTGGCAACCGCAGCTTTGCTGGATTTCGGATCGTCCTGATCATCATTATCCTCGACCTCCGACTCATCATCGTCATCCTCGGCTCGCTTGGCTTTACGGCCTTTGGGGTCGTCGCTCTTATCGTCAGGGTCGTCCTTCTCCCCCTTTGCTTTGCGTGCCTTTTTGTCGTCTTCATCGTCCTCGAGGTCATCTTCCTCGGCACGCTTTGCCTTACGACCTTTTGGGTCTTCCTTGTCATCGTCGCCGTCATCCTCTTCGGCGCGGCGCGCCTTGTCTTTTTCGTCATCCCCCTCATCGGCGTGCTTGGCGAAACCCAGCAGGTGCGCGAAGGTCGCAGCAGCAGTCATTCTGCTTCTGGTCATGGTCAATCCTCTAAATGGTGAGAGCTAGGCCAGCTGGGATAGCAGTGCCCGGAAAGCGGCATCGGGGGCCGCGACAACATCGGCCAAGCCCGCATCAATCCCGGCAGAGCCGAGGTAGGTACCAGCCTGGGTTGCGCGGACCTTGCTGGCCGCGATGTTTCGGTTGCGGGCCACGGTCTCTACGAACAATTCGCCCATAGCGTCGATATCGCCCTGGAACCTCGCCAGCGCATCAGCTGACAGTGGGATTTCTGAATGGCCATCTGCCTTGCGATCGCCGTAGGTGATGAACGTCACCTGAATGCCGGCCGATGTCAGCGCCTTGGAAAAATCTACATGCATGCAGATCACGCCGATGGACCCAGTGCCACCGGTGCGCGGAACGTAGATACGGTCCGCAGCACTGGCGATCGCGTAGGCAGCCGAGTACGCCGACTCGTTGAGAATCGACCAGATCGGCTTGGAGCCCCGGGCGTTGTAGATCGTATCTACCAGGTCGAAACACCCGGAGACCTCGCCGCCAGGTGAGTCGACATCGAGCACGATTGCAGCGACCTGCGGGTCATACAGTGCGGTCAAGAAAGCTTGCCGTAACCCGTCATAACCTGTCATGCCACTCCAAGGCCGGAGGGTGCCGGTCTTCTGCACCAGCGTTCCGTGGACAGGAATGACCGCCACGTTGCCGACCAGGTCATACCCGCTATCACGGGATTCTCGGTCGGCGTAGCTGTATCCCTCCCCCTCCAATGCCATCGGTGTTAGGTCAACAGCATCGCCGCTGACCCGCATCACTCGACCGATCCCCATGCGCTCGGCCAGGGCGGCCATGATGACCTCGGCCTTTTCCGGGCGGATCGCCACCGGCACATTGAAGAGCCGTTGAGCAAGATGTCCAAATTGCATTAAGTCGGCCTCGGTTTCTGTATGGCGTCGTCCGCCGATGTGTATCCGCCAGGGATCTGCATGCCGGCCCAGGTAGGAGCGGGAATGCCAAGTTCTTTGAACTTGTCGATCTCGCGCTTGCGCTGTTCCAGTACTTCTTCGTAGTCCAGCCCCTGCTCCATACATTCCTGTTGAAGCGTGGATAGACCGGCATCCATTCCCAGCACCGCACCCTGCTTCTCGGCCACCGGATCAATCCAGCCACGGGCAGGCCCCATCCACTCGGCTCGCGAGTACATGGATCGGCACTCCATAAATTCGGGAGCGCCGTGGGGTAGCGGGTAGTCGTCGACCTCCATGGATTCCTCCATGAAGCACCCCAACACCGGCTGCGCAGTGTTATTGGCGAAGTCGTTGCGACGGCGGGTCAATGTTTTAAATGCTTCCAGTAACGCGCCACGGGCCGAGCTGTAGTTGGTGTCAGACCAGTCGTGCGACATCTGCTGCGCAGAAAGCCCAGTGGCCGAGGCAAAGTTGCGCAAGAACGATTTTTCGAACCCGGCGAAATTCGCGTTCGGCCGCGTGGCTGTCACCGCGTTGATCTTTTCCCCCGGGAACAGGATCGGAACCCGCGACTCGCCCAACATGGTTTTTCGGCTTGCGTGATAGTCCGCCCGCTGATCTTGATAGGCCGACAGGTTGTCATCGTCACCCACAGCCTCGGCCACCAGATTGTGATCGAACGGGCTTTCAATGTAAGCGCCAAAGATCGAGTTGATCACCGCCGCGTCCAGTTCGACCGCGTCGTACTTGGCCAGCATTTTCATGCGCTGCAGGATCGGCGCGAAAATGCCGGAACCGCCGCGGTGCTGAGAAGCCCGGTCATGATCGAAGTCGTGAATGATGACCGGCCGCCCCCACTCGGTTTCCCGCGGGATCTCTTCCCAGGTCACGCTATCGGCGGCGTTCCACCAGTCGCCTTGGTGCGCCTTGCGAATCCAGTAGGACTTCGCCGCGCCGAAGGCATCGAGCACCACCCCGCCGCGCGACGAATTCGAATCGAACTGCTGCTGGGGGTTACTCAAACGGTCAGGGTCGATTAGCTGCATCGCTGTACCGTACCGAGCCCGCCCGGCGCCTATCCGCTCCGGGATGTAGCAGGCCTGGATCAACGAGTCGCCATCAATCAGCTTATGCCGAAAGCCAAGGCGCATCATCTGGGTGATAGTCAGCGACCGTTGCGCATCGCAATAGCGACCAGAGTCAAAGGCCCAGGTCCGATAGTGCGCGCTGGCCACCTGGGCGAATTCATGCGCCCATGTCGCATCAAACGCTTTTTTACCGGTGTAGGCCGCCAGTGCGCGCCAGTCCGGCTTGATCAGTGGTCGGAAATGGCCGCCGATGGCGTTGTCCAGAATGCGAGTGACGGCGCCCGAGGCCCAGCCATCGTTGCGCACAAGATCACGCACCCGAGCGACGATGCGATCGCGATACATGTTGAGGTCGCCATCAGGCGAACCCAGGTAAGGGTTCCACCCGGCAACGTGTTCACCATGGATGTCGGCGGCGTCGTAGGGAGCGCCACCGCCAGGCGCCAGCATTTTCCCCCGACTCGGCCGTAGAGGCTGGATCGGCTTGCCGTCGAGCCCAACAATCGATACGGGATTGGTCATCACTTAAACCTGAATGTGAGTGGCCGGCGGGCACGGGTGACGATGCCCAGCTGTTGCTGAAGCATCTGAATAACGTTTGCCAGTTGGGCAATATTGGCGCGGGTGTAGGTGATGCTTTTCGAGCCATCGCCCTGGGTGTACGTTGCACTTTCAACCTTTCCGCCCGAGGAAAGCTGCAGGTAGGCCTGCTGGGCATTTTGCAAAGACACCTGCAACGACTCCCGGGGCATGCCCGCCAACAGGCTGCTTGGACCGTAACGGCTCATGGGATTACTCCAGCTATGCCCCGCCGAGGCGGGAAAGATCTACGCCAGCCGGCTGGCCAACGTCTTTTTCTTGGTGGGTTTTGCCTGAATGACGCGCGGGCCAGTGGCTTGGCCCTCATTGCCCTCTTCCACTGTGGGCTTCTGCTTCAGCAACTCGGGACGGTGAACGGGCGTGCCAATCGAAGCGTTCACCTCTTCCGCGCGCTTGTTGAGTTTCAAGCCCATATGCATAAGCCCGCACAACGCTGCATACGCATAGACGCGGCAGTCGAGTGCTTCGTTGGCCCTGCCGTTTGGCAACTCCCAGACACGGTAATGTTGACCGCCAGATGTTTTCCTTACGGATCGCTCTGCTGTCAGTTGCGCGAAGTAGTTGATGTCTCGGCTTACCGGGAAGTGCATGTAGCCAGCACCCGGATCCACAAGGTGAAGCCTGGAACGAACCGAATCCTTGGCTGCGTTAACGCCGAGGATCACTGGCCGGAATGACGACTTGTTACGCCGGCTGGGCGTCTTCGTCGGCCATATAGGAGAACGCTTGCCACCAACCGCTGACTCGCCTTTGACGGCCCATACGCGACGGCCGAGGCGCGCCTTCGCAAACTCATAAACCTTTTGGGTGTGGTGACCGCCGGAGTCATGACATACAGCCATGACTTCAAAGCCCCTGCCGTCAGCCCGGAACCAGATGCGCCGCAAATATGCGTCCAACCGATTCCAGGGGTCCGGTGTTTCCAGGTCGCCCTGGATGACCTCGAAGTCAATCGACCAGCTCTCTTCGTTCAGCCCCCAGCCGACCACCTCGCATTCAAAGCGGTCGCCCTGGGTATCGACCCCAACGGTCACAACGGCAACGCCGTCTGGCACTTCTGCGCCCCACACTTCACAGCGGGCCGCCAATCGATCCTCCTGAAGCGCCCTATCACCCCGATCCTCGTATGTCTCACCCAGCACCAGGTTGACGAAGGTTTGACGCATCAACGGGTCATCCTTGACCTCCAGCCACTCGGCTACCAGCTTGTGCCATGCCGCATTGACGAAAAGGCTATAACCAGCCCAGATGTGGAATCCGGCATGACCCGCAAACGGCTTGGTCGCCCGCCACTCACCGCGCTCAACCATCTCGTCTTTGTCGACTTCACGGATGACGCAGCCCGTAGCCTTGCAGACGTAAAACACGCTTTCTGGAATCCCTGCACCGCTCTCGTCTTTATCCCACTTCATGCCATAGGGCGTGTCAGGGCCACCCCACTCCAGCACCTGGTATTCACCGCAGTGGGGGCATGGAACGAAGTATTTGCGCTGGTCGCTGTTGGCGTAGCTCTTTTCGATCCGGCTTTCGCCTTTCACCGTAGGCGTGCTGCCCATGATGATTTTCCGGTTCCAGAAGCTTTCGGTCCGCTTGATGCCCAGCTTGATCTGGTCGCCTTCCTTGCCAGCACCCATTACTGGGTAGCCATCGACCTCATCGAACATCACCACGCGCGCGGTAATCCGCCGGAACCCGCCTGGGCTGTTCGCACCGACAAACGCCATCGAGGCGCCGTTGCGGAACATCCGCTTGTTGATCTTCTGCTTGGAGTCCTTCCTTTTGAGGTCTCCCACAATTGCCTTTAGCACCGGGGTATCCCGAAGCATCGGCTCAATTTCGGTGACGCTGTAGTCTTCCGCGTCCTCTACCCGGGGCTGGACAACCAGGACGGGCGCCGGGTCCTGGTGGATGAAGAAGCCGGACGCATGGTCCATGATCTTGGTGTAACCGACCCGCGCCGACTTCATCACTGAGACAATCTCGACGGTAGGATCGGTAATCGCGTCCATGATCCCGTTCTGATAGGGGAACGCATGGAACCGGCCCGTTTGGGCGCTAGTCTCCCCGGATAGCATTGCGTATTCAGCGGCCCACTGGCTGAGTGTCAGCTTCGGTGGGGGCTGTATATTGCGTCGTCGGGCATGGAGCAAGCCCGCTTCCAGAGCAGCATGACCCTCGGCGTAACGACGCACCTCATCGGTTGATCCCTTCTCCGTCACGGGTCAACTCCTCAAGCGCTTCAACAATAAGTCCATACATGGCGTCCTGAACCTCCAGCACTGTCTTCAGGCGATGAATCCGAGGGGCATTCTCTGAGGGGATGGCCAGGAGTCTGGTCCGAACTTTCGCGTATTCCTCACCGACGGCGCGGGTCACATCCTCGACGGCCACCACCAGGCGCGATTCGCGGTCGTATTCCAACTGCTCGCGCAGGGCCAGGTAGTTCTCCTTGACCCGCTTGGCCTCATCGATATTCATGTTCGCACCGGTGGCGATCAGGATGCGGGCAGTAGCCTGCTCGACCGTCTCACCGGGCTTGATTGTTACCCGCGCAGAAGCAGAGGTAACAGCCGACTTCTTCGGTGAAGTCTTGTTACCCACCAGCGTTTGGGTAACAGGATTTTGTTCTTGGGTAACAGCATCCAAGCCGTCACGGCGGTACCTGGCGATCAATTCATTTGACGCCTCAACATCAAGATCGCCGCCCTGAAACACAAGCCAGCCGCGCTCTTTCCACTTTGTGACAGTCTTGCGACTGACGCCATGGAGGGTTGCGAACTCGCTCTGATTCATGGGGGAGCCTTGTTACCTGTTACCCAAATTGAAAAATTTCGCAGCTAGAGAAACAGCGCGGCGCGCAATGCCCTCGATGTCGAAGGCCTCAGGAGGGACCCAAGCATGGGGGGTGCACCATTGCGGTGCAATTACCACCCTCAGCGCGCAGACGCCAGGGCTTTGGCCATAGCCTCACCGAACACCGCGTTGAACCTGCGATCTACCAGCGCCTTTGCTCGGCTCCGATAGTTCAATCGTTTGTTCACGGTGAGCGAATCACCGAAGCGAATCAGCAGCTTCAAGTGAGCCGGCTGCTTTCGCTTAGCCGGAATGCGCTGCCATACACCGTTGATTGTTCCGGACTTCGAATTCACCGGACCGATGAAGATATCCTTGCGGGCCTTCAACCGATCCAGCACCTTGCGTGGCAGCTGTCCATATTGATCGAGCTTGATGTTCTTCGGGTTGAAGAGCGCTCGACCAGATAGAACGTGGCTACCACCATCCTCATACGGCGCCAGGTACTTGGCCGCGATGGGCCGAACAAACACCGTGGCCGTGAGCGTGTCTTTACGGGCACCTCGTACACCAACTGACTTCTGGGTGAATGGCTTGGGCTTCTTGAAGGTCGCGGCAATGTTCTGGATCTCGTCAGCCTGAACCTCTTTGGCCAAGGCCGTCAGTGCTTGCGCAGTAGCGAAAGCAACCTGCTTGTAGGCCAAGGCCGAGAGCGATTTGGTGATCTCCTTCACATTGGCCCGGACCGAAATATCAAACGCTCCAGCCATATACCACCTCGACAGACAGCCTCTGATTAAAGCGCTTTCTTCGCCAGAGCCACAGCCTCACCCCAGAATACAGGGAGCTCATGGCCGAGGGCGGAGAGGATGGTTTCGAGCTTGGCGATCAGGTCGGGCGCCGGGGCAGCGACGGGCGCTGGCTCACTAACCTGGGCAACAGGCGCCGCATCAGGCACCACGACAACCGGCGCCGACGATGCAATGGCGACTTGTACTTCTACTGGCAATTCGGACATGACTGGAGCCTCTACGAAAGGTTTCGCAATCCATGCGACGATTGATTTCAGGAAATTAGGAGCTTTCATTCTTGCCCCCCGTCGGGCTGCGACTGGGACAGAACCCGGACGACGGCGACACCGATACCCAGTGCCATGTTGATGGCCGCGTAAATCAGCGGGTTGACCGTACCCTGGAATACTGTCCAACCAATCGCCCCGGCATTCAGTACCGAGCCGGCCAGGGCCAGCCGAACAGACCAAAGCCGATGCCAGCCACCCGCCCCGTCTATAAGCTTCATAGCTCATCCGCCTTGCGCTCAGACCAGCGCTTGCCGAGTTGTCGAACCTGATCAACTCCGAGAATGCCGACGAAGCCGGCAGCGAAGAAAGACCACCCGCTGCTCAACCCGAACTTCTGCACCGTCAGGCCTACCACCATCACGATTAAGGCCCCAAGGACAGACTCAATAATTTGGCGGACAGGCTTGGTCTCTTTGCCGTCGTACTGAATTCGCAACCAGATCAGGAGGAATGTCAGGACCATGGCCAGCCCGTTGTCACGCAGGGCATTCAAAACCATCGCCCAGAAGGAGGGGTCTTTTTCGGGCATGATTTTCAATCCGAAGTCCTCCCTTCTGGGAGTAGAGGAATAAAAAAGGCCGTCAGGTGGCGGCCAAACGCTGGGGAGCAGCGGCGAATAGGTCAGCCCCGGCAGCACTCCCAGCTCGGAGCGATGGGTGTGGTGGAGCCGAAAACGAAAAAGCCCCGGCAAATGCCGAGGCTCAAGAAAGTGTAGAAAGCAAAAAGCCCAACTCAGGGCCGGGCTTTGCTCGCGGAAAAACCGCAAAGTAACTGAAATCTATATGCAGGGACCGGGGCTGTCAAGCGGCCTGACGACGAATGTCTAAAGCCCCGTCTATCCAGGCAATGCCAGCTTTCCAGAGCCCGCGCGTCTTCTCTTCGCCGAAGCCCATTTTCTTGCCGACTTCCATCAGCGACGTGTCCCGGCTGGTGTAGTAGCGCATCAGCACCTGGCCACATTCGGGGTAGCGCTTGAGCAGGCGACCCATCAGACCATCGATCATCAAGGCGTCGTCGTCGGTGATCATCGGCGAAAGGATGGTGTTCTCTCGGGACGCGCAGCAAGACACGCCAGAGCCCAGTACAACCCAGCGGCCCCAATGCTCCAGCAGATCTTCGGCGGTGCGTTCTTTGAAGCTCGGCGTGAAGGCCATGATCAGTCCCCTGTGTAGTTGGTGCCGCCGGCGCCGCGGCGGTTGTTCTGGTTGTATTGCGCTTCAGCACCGGAAGGCTTGAAGCAGTTGAACTGCGCGATCTGATGCTCGGCGGCCTGGAGCCGGATGCTCAGTTGAGTCACCAGCACCTCCAGCGGCAGCGCCTCACCGGTTTCGGCGGTGACCCAGCCCGAGGCGTTGCACTGCACGCAGGCCAGCTCATGGAAGATACCCTTGATCACCGCACGACCGCGGCATGTCGGGCACTTCGCCAGGTCGAGCTGAGCAGCGCGGAAGGCAGGACCGTGTGATTTCTTCATGCTTTCACCCAGCGGCGCACTACAAGCTCACACCCTGACATCAGTGCGACGCCGTTGCATTTACCGACATGCGACTTCCGAGACCTGCATCCGCAATGGCAAAGCTTGCGGGACTTCGGCACCAGCGCCTCCATATAGCGGATGTGCTCAGGGAGGCCGCCGACCTGGCCCCAGCCCTCCATTCCGCCG
Organism: Pseudomonas sp. FG86; assembly: GCF_057808775.1. NCBI lineage: Bacteria > Pseudomonadati > Pseudomonadota > Gammaproteobacteria > Pseudomonadales > Pseudomonadaceae > Pseudomonas > Pseudomonas sp. FG86. The sequence goes on from NZ_JBMDIS010000005.1 coordinate 140,359, forward strand.
CGCATTGCAGCTGACCGCGCTGCCGGCGATAGAGAATTCAGGTAGGTCTGGGCGGGGGCACTGCTCTTTTTCATCATTTTTAAACCTCGCCTTTTATGGTTTCTGGATTTGGCTAGAGGCCACGTCATTCAAGGCCTCGACGTCATTGTGCGAATTTCCGTTTCTAGTCATGGTCGAGCGGTGAATCAGGCCAAAGCCCTTCCCGTCTAGCCAGTCATGCCACTTGTTCAAGGCCTCGCGCTTGAGCAGTTCCGCCGAGGTATGGATGTAGGTCTGCACGTTGCGGGTCATGGTGTGGTTCACCAGCATCTCGCCGATCAGGAAGTCGACGCCCAGGTCAGTCCAGCCGGTGCGGGCAACTTTGCGCAGGTCGTGACTGGTCCACTCGCCCTTGCCTAGCCTGGTGGAAACAGCGCAGGCCTGGCTATCGCTGATCGGACCACGACCGCGCGCCGGGAACACGTAGGTGCCCTTGTAGCCCTTGGCCGCCTGCCAGTCCCGGTACCGTTCCAGCAACGCGCACACCTGATGGGTGAGTGGGAGGTGATGCTCGCAGCGGGTCTTGGTGTTCTCGGTGGGAATGAACCACTCGCCCTGCTCACCCAGGGTGAAGTGGGACCACTGCGCTTGCCTGGTCTCGCCGGCGCGGGTGCCGTGGCACAGCATCATCAGGGCCAGCATGCAGTCCTGTGGGTGCTGGTCGAAGCCGGCGGCCAGGTCGCCGATCACTTCCTCGAGCTGCACGGCCCGCAAGCGTGACGGCTTGGGCTGGATTCGGGCCTTGGTGAAGTCAGTGAACTTGAAACCGGCAATGGGGTTGGCGGTGATCAGTCGCAGCTTCTCGGCCTGGCGGAACGCGACCACCAGCACTCCCCACATCAGACGGACGTAGGACAGGGACATTTCAGCCTGCATCGGCCACATCACCAGCTTATCGAGGGTGGAACGGTCGACGTCTTCCACGGCGATATCGGCGAGCCGCGGCTTCAGGTGGCAGGAAATGATCGAGGTGTTGGTAGAGCGACGCTTGGACGACAGGCTGCGGTCAACGGCCTGGCGGGCGGTGAACCAGTCCAGCAGCTCGCCAACGGTCTGCAACGTGCCCGCGGCGGCTGATGCCTTTGGGTCGGCTGCCAGGCGTTCGCGAATTTTCGGCAACGCACCGATCAGCCCCTTCACCGGGAGCTGTGGGAACGCAGCGATCTTCTCCCACTTATTGCCCGACACCAGGTACCAGGTCCCGCGCTCACGGTTTTGGTGAAAGCGGAAGTAAACCCCAGGGTAGCGGGCGTCCCGCAGGTCACGGATGGCGGTATTGCCGGCCTGGCGGCGGATCTCGGCATCGGTAAACGAAGTGAGCATTGTCTGTGTCATGCGGCGGCCTTGGTTTGAGGTTGAAGAAGGTAGGCCCTGATTGCCTCGATAGCGTCGAAGTGCCCACGGCAGACGATGGCCAGGTAACCCTGATCGGTCAGCGCCTGCAGATACGCGTCCTGGGCCGGGGACACGGCGGCGTCGTGCGGCGCGGTCGCCTTGAATTCGATGTACAGGCCGAAGTACCCGCCGCGCGCCATGGGCAACACCAGATCGGGGACGCCGGCCTTCACGCCCTGCTCTTTCAACTTGATAGCCACCAGCTTGTGCCGGTGCCCACCGTTCGGGACGTGGTAGATCAACTTCGCGGCGGCGGGATAGCGCAGGCTGATTTCCTTGATCAGGGCTGCCTGCTCCAGGCCCTCACGGTCAATTGACTTGGCGCGCGCTGGCTTCGCGCTGAAGGCCTTCGGGCAGAACGCTTTCAAATCTTCACCTTCCCTTCACGAATCAAGATGTCCTGGGTGCGCATGACGCCCTCAGCCAGAAACAGCCGGATCTCGTATTTGGTCAGTTGCCCAGGCGCGCGCAGGCGCCCGTCGGCGATGTCGTGGCAGTAACCGCAGGCCCATGCGGCCTGGAAATCGTTGGGCTTCATGCCCATGCCGCAGGTGCCGGCCAGGCGGTAGTGCGCCAGGACGGTGGTAGACGGTTCGCACGAGCAGCCCGGAAATCGAACCTGGCAATCGCGGTCACGCGCGGCAGTGGTGAGCTTGCTCATCGGGAGCCTCCCGCACGGCGTGCGCGCAACTCGGCCAAGGCTTTTCTCCCCACCTCCGGCGTGATCCTCGGCTCCAAGGCCAGCTCTGCTACCGGTACAGGTCCCAATTGCTCGCCCTGCCAGATGCGGCGGCACTGGATCAAGTACTGCTTCTCGAAGCTGGCCAACCCAAGCTCGCGCGACAGAAGTGGCAGGCTGTGGAAGCCCGCGGCCGCCGTAGCGTGGTATACGGCTGGGTGATACCACTTCGAGCAACCGCGCATGGCGGGATGACAGTTGCGGAGCGCCTGGGCGTAAGCAGATTCGACGCTGGGCAGACCGAGGCCTTCGGGGGCAAAGCACCAACTGACAAACACGCCGGGGGCAGGTACGAAAGCCGACTTGCTCGCGCTCACAACGCGCATTCCGTGATCGATTTGCTCCATCCTGGTGATGCCCGAACGCATGAACTCGCCCAACCATTCCAGCTTCGAAGCGTTCATGACAGCCTCGGTTGGCCAGGACTGCCGCCAGGCTCCGCAAGCACCGCGCAGACGTAGGAAAAGGTCGTCAATTACCGCCTGGGTTGCAGGATCCACAGCAACGACTGCTGGCGATTGATTGGGGCCCTGATAGGTTGGATCAGTCCGGCGGCTAGCAACCAACTCACCTACGGCGACAGGCTTGTTTGATCGGTTCACAGGCGTACTCCTTTCGCTGCCCAGTCATCGCCGGACGATCCGTCCTCGCTGCCGGCAGCGGCAGCGTCCTGCGCGCGCTCTCGTTTGATCCAGCCGGCCAGCTTGAAACACCAGCCGGCGGCCGTGTCCATAACGGATGTTTTGGCGACGAAGAAACCCTTGAAGCCGGCCAGCAGTTCAGCGGTCAGAGCGTCAGCTGGCATCCCGGCGATTTTCAGTTGAGTTTGCAGCGCGTCTTCCGGCGGCACGAATTCGGCGAACATGGCGAAGCGCTGGCGATCATCCTGCGGTTCCAGAGCCTGGCGATCTTGCTCAGCGATCAACTCGGCAAGCTCGCGCTGCTGCTGCTCTTCGGTTCCTTGATGGTTAAGTGATGGATTGGGTGCAGCCGCTGCACCCCGTTCTGTTCCAGGCTGCACCCCGTTCTGTTGTGAATTGCACCCCGTTGCGCCATCTGCACCCCGTATTGCACGGGGTGCAGGATTTGCACCCCGCAATATTTGAAGGTCATATACGACTGGGCGGCGATCATGGCGATCGATGTGCACTGCGGCGATGGCCTGGTTACCTTTCTTGATCAGTCCGGACTGCTCCAGGTCGTCGAGCTTGTAACGAACGGTCCGCTCGGACAGCCCGGTATCCTGCGCAAGCGTGGAGGCGGATGGAAAGGCGCCCGTGCCGTTAGAGCCGGCGTAGTTGGCCAGGCAAAGCAGCACGTGACGCGCGCTTGAGTCTTTGAGTGTTTGAACGGGCAAAGAGAGCGCCCAGGACATTGCTTGAACGCTCACAGCGAGTTTCCTTGGATTTGTTCAGCGAGAGTGGTGATGCCCTTCCGGGTGACCATGACCTGCTCGACCACCTTGAGATCTTCCTCGGCGCCCTTGCCTACCTTGACCAGCTTGTGCTCGAGCAGGCCGGCGGTGAGGCGGGGTTGGTACGCAGACCAGGCCGAGAACGCGGCGCGGCGGTATATCCAGCGGTTGTCGCTGAGCCACTTGAAGAGCTTGAGAGGGCCTATGCCGAGTTGCTTGGCAGCCGTGGTGATGCAGATCGAGCCGTGGGTACCGGACAGGCGCTCCAGGGCTTGAACCTTGGGCGCCTGCTGCTGGATGACCTGGTGCAGAGAGGCGTTCTGCTTGGCCTGATCGGCGGCGAGTTGGAGAGCTTCGGCGAAGTTGGTAGGCAGCGACATGGAGTGTCGCGACACCTTTTCTAGTTCCTGCAATCGTGTCACGACACGATGACGAAGAGGGATGCTGTAGCCGGTAAGCAAGGTCTCGGTCAGGACGCGATCTAGACGAACTTCCGAGGTGCGGCCGCGCTCATCCGTATATCGAACTGCCTGGCTCAGATCTGAGCCAGCCTTTTCGAGCGACTCAAGCATCACGCTCACATCCCTAAGGACGTTCTTGTGCTGCTTACCGGTGAGCTCAGCAATCTCCCGGCTCGACATGGTGACGGTATTGCTTGGAGCAACAATCGTGTTCATAATGGCCCCACAGTGTTTTACAAGTTGTTGAAAGAGCCGGGTTGCAGCCCGGCTTTTTTGTGCCTGAAATTCAGGCAGCCTTAAGCGATTCGCGCAGGACCTGCAGCGCGTCTATCGCTTCAAGGATTGCTTTCTCGCCCTGGGCTTTTTCGTGCTGGCTGATGTGGTTGTCCGCCGCAGCATCGAAAATCAATCGACCAACATCACCGCATTCCGCGGACAAGAGGCCCAGCGCGGCCATCAGCGGTTTTGCTTTCGGCTTTTCACGAGCAGCGAGGTCAAAACCGAATTGGTCAGCGAGCGCCATCAGCGGGCGCATATCTTGTGTGTGGAGCAGCACGCCAAACAGATGCTCGATCGTTAGGTGGTGCGCCGCGTTATCCGGGTTTGAACGCTGCAGAAGGCTCACGTGAGCCATGCACATTTTCCCTGCCAGCTCCTCTGCCCCGCTTTCCTTGATGGTGGTGTGGCAAGCCCTCAAGAAATTTTCCATTCGTAAAACCTCGATTTTGTTTCCGTGGATGCTCGCCACGGTGTGCGCGATCATTTGCCCTACGGATCAACGACAGGGACGACCTATGCAGCGGATTGTTTTTTGTCGGCCTTCAACTGGCCGTTGGTCACCAGCTCAAGCTGGTACTGGCGGAGCTGAGGAATTTCATCGCCCCACTGCCGGACCGCCTCGTATGTGATTCCGAGCGCTTTGGCCAAGGGAGCAATCCCTTTGAAATAATTGATAGCGTCGGCACGGTTCATGGCTGACTCCTTGTGATGTGCGCCAATTCAAGCATGCTTGTGTTTACTAAGCAAGCATGCTTGCCAAGCTAACTTGTAGATTGCTCGCATGAAAATTACTGATCGAATTACTGCCCTCGTCCGTGCTCGCAAGCCAGAGGTCGGCGCACGCGGGTTCAAGCGCGACATAGCGACCACTTGCGGAGTCAGCTACGAGGCTGTGCGCCAGTGGTTTGCTGGTGACACAGGCAACATCAAGAATGAGAATTTGAAGGCGATCGCCGACGGCTACGACACGACAGTCGACTGGCTGCTGAGTGGGAAAGGCGAGCCGCCGCGCCGCATGACTCCAACCCGATCTACCGAGGATTCTGGAAAGTCATCGGCCGACATCGTTCAGCAGATGCTGGCGAAGCACGGGAAGAATCTGTCTGATGTCGCAAAGCAGAAGATCGCAGAAGCCGTTGCTGAAACGGCCAACGAAGTAAAGTCTGGCAATGTCATCCCTGCGGATTTTTCAGGCCTTCGCGCCAGGGCCGACGAGGTTCTGATTCCTCAATACGACATCCGTGCCGCCATGGGCCATGGCCAGGTACCGCCAGATTACAGCGAGACGGTCCGCAACCTGATCGTGCGTGAGGACGTGTTGCGAGAGAAGGGTGTGACATTCACCACTTTGAACGCCCTCGCCGTGATTACTGGCTGGGGTCAGAGCATGGAAGGCACGATCAATGACAAGGATCCTGTCATTGTTGACCGTGGAGTGAATGAGTTCATCGGTGATGGGATCTATGTGATCACCTGGCACGGCCTGCTCTACATCAAGCGCCTGCAGATGTCCGACGAGGATCATTTTTGGCTGATCTCTGACAATGAGAAGCACAAGGACCAGCAGGCCAGGATCGACGACGTGACAATCCACGCGAAGGTTTTGCTGATTTGGAATGCCAGAAAAGCCTGACCTGACACAAAACAAGAAAGCCCGCCAATCGAGCGGGCTTTTTTGTGACCGCTAAAACGGTGCCGGATCCTCTGCCACAGATACATCATCAACCTCTAACGGTCGATCTTCGTCGCTCGCGGCCTCCCACTGCAGAGTGATCGCCTCATCACCATCCTCGATGGTCATTTCGATACCGTCCGTATCTGATAGCACCAATAGCAACTCACTCCATTCCATCTGCCCGTCCGTGTCCAGGCGATGAATGGTAACCAGCCTGTTCAGTTGCGACGTCGGGTGATTGATCATCGACGAAACGCGCAGATTCAATCGCTCCATGCCCGTCATTGGCTTGGGCCCCGCTTCCTTCTTCTTATCCTGCTTTGCCATAAAACACCTCCTTTGCTGATGCTGTATATCCATACAGTACAAAAAATAAATACAAGCGTGCTTGCATTCAATACACAAGCATGCTTTTATAAATGCAAGCCGACTTGCAACATAAACACAAGCAGACGGTCAGGGCCTCAAGAGACCCACTGCTCTTTAACAGTCAGCGCAACAAACAACAGACCGCATTGCCTCTACCGGCGACCGGCGAGCAGACAGGCCCGAAAGCCTGCCAACGACAGGAACAACCTGGACGGCTGCTCGATGGTGAAACGCCAGAACCGAGTGAATGACCCGGCATGCAATGCGCCCCGCTTCTCCAGCGGCAATAGGAAACAAATTGCACCTCATCAGAAGAGTTTTTCCACACCCAACACGGAGGGTTTGCACCAATGCCGCATTAACGGCTTCACCCTGGTAGCGCAGAAAGCCTGAAGGCTGCGCCGCACAACCTGACAGGCAGCGGCATCTGGGTCGTCGGTGTCACCGCGCACTGGCCGAGCAATCGGTAGGCCACCCCAAGCAAGTCCACCGCTGATGATTCAAACCCAGGCCGTCGCCAGTAGCGGGCCTGGGAGGCCGTCACGTAGGGAGGTCTTCGTGATGCCAACAAAAGCCCGGTTTCGACTGGGCTTTTTTACACCTCGTCTTTATTCGTCAGCACCCTCATCTGGGCCCACCGGCGCCCACCAGGTGGTCAGGCTGCTGACGAATAAACGCAACCCACACCGAGGATCAACCATGCATCCATCATTTCAAGAGCGCATCGACGAACTCGGTGTGCTGCTGCAACAAACCAACGCCGCGCGCGCCGCGTTCTTCGGTCGCACTGATCGGCCGATACCGAAAAAACCGGTGCGCTACCAGGTAACAGGCGAAAGCGTCGGTATGTTCCAGATCGTCGACCTCACCACCGGCAAAACTCGCGCCTTCCGCGAGGCCTATAAGGCCGCTCATGACCTCGCAATGCAGTTCGAAGCAAAGGCCAACCGCCTTGCCGGAGGTGCCCAGTGATCGGCGTGCCTATGCCCAACCCGCGGGACTCGATCATCGATGAGCTGAATCAGCATCTGGAGGCATTCTTTGGCGCCGGGCGCACCGTGCAAGAAGTCGCCCAAGGCGTCAGTGGCGTAAAAGATGGCACCTACGGCGGTGGGCATAGCAGCAAGCTGCGCGCCGAGCGCGATCGCCTGGCACCAAGCCTTAAGGTATTGGCCGAAGCCGGTACCTCGATCAACAAAGCCGCCGCAGCAATGGGCATCGACCACAAGCGGGCCAAGCTCATCGCTCGGGAGAACGGCTTCAAGTTCACCGAAACCCCATGAAACGAATCAACACCCAGGTGCGCCAGCGCCTTCGCCAGTCGCAATTCAACCTACCACCCAGCGGCCTGCAAGCCATCCCGGAGAAACAGCCATGTCCACAGCAACAGATACAGCCGAGTTCCTCGAGGAGCTCAACGGCGGCGCCTTCGCCAGCCAGATCGGCCACGCCCTTTCCGAAGTAGCCGCCGGTGTTGTTGACCACGGTAAGGCCGGCAAGCTGGTCATTACCCTGGACTTCAGTCAGATCGGCGAATCCAGCCAGGTGAAAATCAAACACAAGCTCGACTACAAGGTGCCGACCAAGCGCGGTACCCGCAGCGAGAACACCAGCCTAGACACGCCGATGTACGTCGGCTCCGGCGGCAAGATCACCCTCTTCGCTGAAAAGCACGACCAGCTTTTTACCCGCGAAGAAGCCCCCATCAAACCCCGCACCTGATTCCGCCTCACAAGGATCTGACGAATGTCCATGACCAAAGAAGCAGTACAGCTCATCACCGATACAGCCCTGCAAGCCGCAGGCAAGGCTCTTCCAACTCAAACGCCCACCGTGGTACTGCCTGATGGCTGCCAAGTGGTCACGCTCGAAAAATGGCAGGCCGGCCGCAGCCGCTTCCGTGGGATCTACTCCACCCACTCGCTAGCTGACTTCAGCGCTTACGTCGCCGCCCGGGCCATCCCGGCCGCCAAGGGCTTCATCGACCAGGACGAAATGACATGCACCCTGCTGTTCAACCTGGGAACAGACGAGCTGCCCGGCCACGCAGATGACCGTGCGGTCCTGAAGCTGAAGGCGTCGGCCGGCTACAAGGCTGCTCAGTCTGTCGGTGGCCGGGCCATGTCTCAGAAAGAGCTGAGTGACTGGATTGAAGACTGGCACCAGTACCTGACCCCAGTGGACGACGAAGGCAAAGCAATCCCTGTGGCAAAGGCGATCGCAGCGGTTCGCACCATCACGGTCAAGGCCAGCAGCGAATCCGAAACCACCGTTGGCGACACCAGCGCCAGCCGGAGCGCTATGGATCAGATCGAGGCGCGCAGCAAAGAGACATTGCCGGCGGCGTTGTTGTTCAGCGTGATCCCGTTCGAGGGGCTGACCGAGCAGCAAATCAACCTGAGAATTTCGGTGATTACCAGCGGCGCCGTGCCAGCTTTGAAGCTGCGCTGGGTCGGGGAAGAAGTTCAGCGGGAAGACATCGCGCAGGAATTCAAGACAGTGCTTCAGGAAAAGATCGGAAGCAACGCTTCGCTTGCTTTGGGCTCTTTCGATCCGAAGTAAAAATAAGGCTGGGAGTCCGGCCTTTTCCAAACCTACTCGCTGCATCCGGTAACCGGAGGGCGGCGCTTACCCGGAGCAAACCAATGACCAAGCAAGCACAGCAAACAGTTCTCGCCGCCGAACTCCCCGAGCGCGGCCAGCCTCTCGCCGGCGGTGTGTTCGTCACCCGCTACTGGCTCAACGGCGTTGAACGCGCCCTGATCCTCCTGCCTGACGAACTCAGCGGCCCGTGGGGTGAGTACGGCGTAGAGATCAAAGGCGCAGGCAGCTACAGCGACGGCGAAGCCAACACCCGGGCGATGGCCGAGGCTGGCAGCGTGATCGCTGTGAAGGCCCTGGAATTGGATGGTTTCATCCCGTCTTGCCTTGAGGGCCAGTTGCTGATGGCGGCCAAGGCCGAAGGCCTGGTGGAGCTCCGCGAAGACCGTTGGCACTGGCTGAGCTCGCAGCGCTCCGCCCACTACGCCTACGGCGTGGACTTTGAAGCTGGCTGGCTCAACGACAACGGCAAGGGCCTCGAGCGGCTCGCGCGCCCTGTCCGCAGCCTCCCTATTCAGTAATTCATTCCTTCAATCGTTTTTCGCAGGTGATTCCCGGGAGCGCCAGGACGACGCTCAGACCAGAAGCATGTCGGGAAGCGCCGGCTACCTGCACTCTTATCTCGCTCACAGGAGCACCCCATGCGCGCCAATGAACTGACCACGTACACCCGTGGAGATCTGACTATCAGCAGCCCGGACGAAGGGGTGGTGCTGAAACTCGCAACCCTGGCCATCGCCGCCGCGCCAGCCATTGCGGCAATCGGCATCCCGGCCATCGGCGAATACTGGCCCGGCGAAGGCGGCATCAACGGCGGTCTATTCCCCGGCGGTGGCAAGCCCTACTACCTGATCGTGCCGACTGGCAGCGATGCCGAATCCACGCATGAATGGGGTGGTTATCGCGAAGAGTTCAGCGGCGCCAGCAGTGCGTGGGATGGTCGGACAAACACGGCTGATCTGGTCGGATCGGAAACCTCACACCCGGCCGCCCAGTTCTGCGCTGCCTTCGAGCGCGACGGTCACAAGGACTTCTACTTGATGGCGCGCCGTGAGGCGTCCTTCCTCGAAATCACCGTACCGGATGTGTTCACCCAGTCGTATCACTGGACGAGCTCGCAGCGCTCCGCCGACGGCGCCTACATCTTGGACTTTGAAGATGGCTGGCTCAACTTCTACGACAAGTACTACGAGCGGCTCGCGCGCCCTGTCCGCAGAAAGTTTATTTGATAATTCAATTCTTCATTCATGGGTGCGATAGCACCCTCGCTTTTCAGGAGGCCAGGGATGGCACTGCATACGGATTTGGAAATCCACAAGGTGGCCGAGGAGTTGCTCGGCTTTTCGCTTGACCTGGTGCGCAATATCCCGCGCGACCTGAAACAGGTTGTCGGGGCGAAGATCCGGGACGAATGCCTGCAGGTCCTGGTGCTGATCGGTCGGGCCAACATGACCCGGGACAAACTGCCCCAGATCAACCTGCTGCTGGAAAGCATTTGGATGCTCAACTACTTGCTGCGCGCCCTCACCAACCGAGGGTTAATCAGCAAGGGGCAGCACGCCAAAGCAATGAAGATGACGGCCTCTATAGGTCGACAGGCAAACGCCTGGAAGAAATCCGCAACCGCGCCCGCTGCTTGAGGGTCAAGGCCCTCTTGCCTGTGCGCTAAATCTGGTCGAGCCGCTGACCTCTGGTCACCGCCATGCGCACAACAGAAACCGCCGGTCTAAAGCGTCCGCGTAGGTCTCGCGCAGTTTCCAAGCTGATCGGTACTGCCTTCGGTTTGGCGATGTAGATAGCTCGACAGGTCGCAGCGCTCCGCCAACAACGCCTACAACATGGACTTTGAAGATGGCTGGCTCAACAACAACGACAAGAACAACGAGCGGCTCGCGCGCCCTGTCCGCAGATTTAAGTGTTGCTCCCTTCCAGTTCGAGGATCTCGTCCAGGCTTACTACGACTGCCGGCGCAACAAGCGGAATTCCGCAAGTGCCCGGTTGTTCGAGAAGGACATGGAGATCAACTTGCTGGAGCTGCACGACGACCTGATAGCCGGTACTTACCGGCCGGGCCGATCCATCTGTTTTGTGGTCACCCGACCGAAAGCCCGCGAGGTCTGGGCGGCAGCCTTTCGGGACCGCGTCGTCCACCACCTGCTGTACAACCATGTGGCACCGCGCTTCTACGCCAGCTTCATAGCGGACAGTTGCGCATGCATTCCAGGGCGCGGCACGTTGTACGCCGCCAAGCGTCTTGAATCGAAGATCCGCAGCGCCTCGCAGAACTGGTCAAAGCCGATCTTCTACCTCAAGTGCGACCTGGCCAACTTCTTCGTCGCCATCGACAAGGCGGTGCTTCGCAAGCAGCTAGAGGCCAGGATCACCGAACCCTGGTGGCTGGCCCTGGCCTCGCAGATCCTCATGCACGACCCGCGCGAGAATTACGAGACCCGCAGCCCGGCTCACCTGTTCAACCGGGTGCCGCAGCACAAGCGCCTGGTTGCGCAGCCCGCGCGCCTCGGCCTGCCGATCGGCAATCTGTCATCGCAGTTCTTCGCCAACATCTACCTCGACGCCCTGGACCAGTTCGCCAAGCACACGCTGCGCGCCAAGCACTACATCCGGTACGTGGATGACTTCGTATTCCTGCATGAGTCGCCCCAGCAGCTAAACCAGTGGCTGGCCGAGGTCGAAGCGTTCCTACCCAGGCTCGGCGCCAAGCTGAACCCTACCAAGACGATCCTGCAGCCTGTGGATCGCGGTGTCGACTTCGTTGGCCACGTCATCAGGCCCTGGCGCCGCACCACTCGTAAGCGGTCACTGGCCCAGGCACTGAAGCGCACGGCCGCAGCGCCTGCCGAGGATCTGCGCGAGACAGCCAACAGCTACTTCGGCCTGCTCAGCCAGGCCAGCCACAGCGAGAAAGATCGGGCCGCACTTGCCCGCGTCGTGCTCAAGCGCGGCAACAGCGTCAATGCCGACCTGACCAAGACCTTCCAGAAGAAGTAATCCCCCCATTTTCGAATAGCGCCAGCCGGCGAGGACCCCCTATGTCCGCACAACAGAAGAAACACCCCTTCGATTTCAAAACCCAATACGGACTCGGCTTCAACCCTCAGGACGATGAGATCGTTGTCGACTTCTTCTGTGGTGGTGGCGGCGCCGGTACCGAGAACATCAGCGCTTGCAATGCGCCCGCGCCGACCATTACCACAAAGGACCGCCTGGCCATGGTCACCGTGATGGTCAAGGGCACGCCCTACGTGATCGTCGACATCTGCCTGCGGATGCTGAAGCCGTCCGAACTGTACAGGGCCCAGGGCTTCCCGGCCGACTACATCATCAGTCACGGTGCCGACGGCAAGCCCTTCACCATAACCCAGCAGGTGCACATGTGCGGCAACAGCGTCAGCCCGCCGCCGATGGCAGCACTCGCCAGGGCCAATGACCCATGGCGCGCCGAAGAACGCCAGGCACGCGCCGCATAACTCCCCCACTCCACCGCCCGGGCATGGCCCGACAAGGACTCCCAGTGAAACGGATTTACCTCAGCGGCCCCATGACCGGCCTGCCCGGCCTCAACTTCGCCGCCTTCCACGCCATGACCACCAACCTGCGCGCCGGCGGCCACACCGTCACCAACCCCGCCGAACTCAACCCCGACGGCGGCACCTGGAACGACTGCATGCGCCGCGACATTGCCGCCCTGATGGACTGCGACACCGTGGACACCCTTCCCGGCTGGGAGCATTCAAAGGGTGCCCGCCTGGAAGTCCTGATCGCCGAACGCCTCGGCATGACGGTTGTGAATGCCCATGATCTGCTAACGATGGAGGCTGTATGAGCGAAGCACAGTCGTACTACGCAGGAAATATCGACAAGGATCGTGTGGTCTATCTCGCTTCAGACTTCGACAATGTCACGCGCTTGTTTCTGGATGCCGCCGAGCGCTGCATCGCCTCGGAACGCCGGGAGAAGGAGCTGCAACAGCGCCTGACCGCAGCGGATGAGCGATGGGACGAGTTGGTCAGTGCGGTACGGTCAATCAACCGTAGCCCGCACTACATGGTCAAAGCGATTGACGACGACCAACCGCAGTACAGGCAGCGCAAGGAATGGATTGATTGGGTGCTTGGGCTTTGCGATGCAGCGCCTACCTCCGGCGAGCGTTCCAACAAGGACTACGCCATCGAGCACGCCGAATACATGGCCAAGTCAGCCGATGACGTGCTGGCGAAGTTCCAGGCATACGGCCTGGCTCTGCTGGCCGTTGATGAGGGAGGTGACGACGGAGAAGGTGAGCTGCTTGAGAATATCGACTCCGCCCGCGGTGATCTGCAGGAGTCGCTGGTAGATCTGCGCAGCATGGTTTACGAATTCCGCAAACGTAGCGCTAAATCCCGATAGGAGTACATCCGTACTCCACCCGCAAAACCTGTAACCCCTCCCCCTTCAAAGTCAGCCGCTATAGCGGCGAGGACGAAGTCATGCCCGAAGAAAATGAAAACCCCTGGAACGGCGAAGGATTGCCGCCTGTTGGAACGACTTGCGAAGCGCTCAGCGCTCGGACATCCACGTTTCGGCAATGCGCAGTTCTGGCTCACCGCGGCGGAATGGCGGTAGTTAGCTTCCTCGATCAGGAGGAATTGCAGTGGGCCACAGAGTTTCGCTCGGCAGACAAGGCAGCAGCCGATGCACGGGATTCCGCCATCAACCTGATGATCGGTCACGTCAAAGATCACCCGGGTGGTCGACACGGTGCGCTGCACCTGACGCAACTCAAGATTCAGGAAGAGGCATGCCGAGACCTGTACGACGCTGGGTACCGCAAAGAGGTGACGGCATGATCGCCCTCCTCTGGTTCGCCTACGTCTTCATCTACAAGGGGCCAAGGCCATGAATGCGAAAGTCCTCGACCCTTGTAGCGCCAGCCGAATGATGTGGTTCGACAAGGGTGATCAGCGCGCCCTGTTCGGCGACATCCGCGATGAAGAGCATGTGCTGTGTGACGGCCGGGTTTTGAAAGTCGAGCCCGACGTCATCATGGACTTCCGGCACCTGCCCTTCCCAGACGCCAGCTTCAACATGGTCGTGTTCGATCCTCCGCACCTAGTTCGCGCCGGACGCGAAAGCTGGTTGCGGCTCAAGTACGGAATCCTCACCGACGACTGGCGTGACGACCTGCGCAAAGGCTTCGCGGAGTGCTTCCGGGTGCTGCGGCCTGGCCAGTTCCTGATCTTCAAATGGAATGAAACCCAGATCCGGGTCAGCGAAATCCTGGTGCTTACCGACGAGCAGCCGCTGTTTGGCCACAAGTCCGGGAAGCGCGAGAAAACGCACTGGATCACCTTCATGAAGCACTCATAACCCCAATCCCCCTACATGCCTGTCGGTGAGCGGCGTCAGGGCAACTGACTGTCGATCCATCGTTCAGCTGCCGCCATGGCGTCATCAAGAGCTGCTGGGTAGTCAGGCCAAGGCCCCATCAGTTCGGCAGCAACTTCGCCCAGGCCATGAATGGGCGCCGGCTCGATGATCATGGCGGCGACCGGTGCTTTGTCGTTCGGGCGCCGCCAGACGAACTTGAGAAACATTGTTTGGCCGCGGTACGCGTGCGCAATCGGCGCATCTAGTTGGTGTGGCACGCGCCCTCCTGGCGACCGGGTGGAATGAATACCCGTTTTACACCCATCCAAACGACACAGATATCTAGGCAAAACGCCATTACTCCACCCCCCTACATGCCGGTCGGTGAGCGGCGTCAGGGCAACTGACTGTCGATCCATCGTTCAGCGGCCGCCATGGCGTCATCAAGGGCGGTTGGGTAGTCAGGCCACGGCCCGGTCAGTTCAGCGGCAACCTCGCCCAACCCATCAATTGACGCTGGCTCGATGATCTTGGCGGCAACCGGGGCGTCATCGTTCGGGCGTCGCCAGTCGAACTTGAGGAATATCGTGTGGCCCCGGTAAGCATGCGCTATCGGGGCATCAAGATTGTGTGACACGTCCATGCCTCATCACGAACTTAGTTGAACCTTTTTGTACACCAAACCCCACGCACGTTAAATATCGGCAAAACGCCATTACTCCATCCCCCTACATGCCTGCCGGTGAGCGGCGGGCGAGGTATTTCTATGTCTGAGATTCAACGCAAAACGATGTGTATCTATCACGGCAACTGCGCCGATGGCTTCGGCGCTGCCTGGGTTGTCCGGAAAGCGCTCGGCGCTGACGTCGAGTTTGTGCCCGGCGTTTACGGCCAAGAGCCACCTGACGTCACGGGTAAAGACGTGATCCTCGTCGACTTCAGCTACAAGTACGACGTGCTGGCGGCGCTCGCGTATAAGGCGAACAGCATCATCGTACTCGACCACCATAAAAGCGCGGCTGAAGACCTTGCCCGCTTTGAGCCATTTCACGCCGGCATAGAAGAAGACACCCGGCACGATGACGGGTCTCCTTTGCTCGGCTGGAAGACGGCGCACGACATGGCTAACTCGCAAAATGGTCCAGCCATTGCCTGCTGCTTTGATATGAACCGCAGCGGCGCAATGCTCGCCTGGGATCACTACTTCCCAGACCAAGAGCCACCGCAACTGCTGCGCCACATCGAAGATCGAGACCTGTGGCTGTTCAAGTTGGATGGCACCCGAGAGATTCAAGCCAACCTCTTTAGCTACCCGTACGACTTCGAAGTCTGGGATCAGCTTATGGCTGCCGACGTCCAGACCCTTCGCTCAGATGGAGCAGCGATCGAGCGCAAACATCATAAGGACGTGGCCGAGCTGGTCGCCGTAACGAAGCGCCGACTGGTGATCGGTGGGCACGACGTGCCAGCCGCCAGCTTGCCTTACACCCTGACCAGCGATGCCGGCCACCTCATGGCCCAGGGCGAGGTGTTCGCAGCCTGCTACTGGGACACACCTGACGGCCGAAGCTTCAGCTTGCGCAGCACTGACGAGGGACTTGATGTGTCGGAGATCGCCAAGCTGTACGGCGGTGGCGGCCACCGTAACGCGTCTGGCTTCCGCGTGCCATTCGGCCACGAACTGACCTTGTAATCCATCACCACCTTCTGCCGCCCAGCGCGGCGCGGAGCATCATCATGGCAGCAGCAGAGCAACTACCTGTTGAGTACCTGTCCGACAAGGTCGCGGAGAAGAACTTCGCGGAGATGGTCGGCACAACGCGCCGCGCGCTTCAGGGCAAGCGACAGCGCAACATCATCCCCAAAGGGGTGTGGAACGAAATAGATGGCCAGATTTACTACAGCATCAGGAGATATGAGGCATGGCTAGAAAGCCTTTGGGATTGCCCGCCGGAGTTGAATTTGCAGGCCAGTCAGTCCGCATTCGCTTCACCTGGAAATTCAGGCGCTGCGAGACCCTCGCCTATCCCCAAACGCCAAAAGGCATCAAAGCGGCCGCAGATCTTCGCGCTACAGTAATCAGCCTAATCAAGCACGGCGTAATGGACGACAAGCGTTACGCCGAGCTTTTCCCGAACTCGACATATTCCACCTACTCCGCGACTCCGCTGTTTGGCGAGTATGCACAGACCTGGCTCGACAGCCGGGAGGTAGTAGGGGGAACTCGCAAAAACTACCGAATCTCCCTTAACCTTTACTGGATGCCGCATCTTGCGCTGCTTCCGATTGACCAGATCACATCGGCAATGCTTCGGAAAATAGCCGGAGAGACGCCGTGGAAGTCGTCGACGGTAAAGCGCTCGGCGATCCAGCGCCTGCACACGATGTTCGAGTGCGCAGTGAACGATGAACTGATCACCAGGAACCCGGTCGGCTCAATTGAGCTGCCGGTGAAGGCAAAGAAACCGGTTGACCCTTTCACTGTAGCGGAGGCGGATTTGATCATCGGGCACCTGTACGAAGTGCTGATCGGTTCAATGCGGGTATACGCGGCCTATTTTGAGTTCGCCTTTTACACCGGCATGCGGCCTGGGGAAATAGCGGCGTTGCGCTGGGATGAGGTGGATACAGATGGGCGTGTCGCCAACGTTTGTAGAATCGTGGCCGACTACAAGATCGAGGAGCGCACGAAAACACGCGAGACGCGCCGAGTCATGCTGAACAGCAGGGCATTGAATGCCGTTGAGGAGGCCAAGAGCGTGGCCGAGTTGAGGGCGAAACAGAGCCGGCGCCAGCATAAACAATCGCCGTACGTATTCCCGCCGACCAAGAACTTCGAGTTCATTCAGCAGGCCAGCGTGACCGACAAGCACTTCAAGGCGGCGCTCGTCGCGCTGAAGATCAGGGCCCGACGGCAATACAACTGCCGGCACACTTACGCTACCATGTGCCTCATGGCAGGCATGAACCTCGGGTTCATTGCGAATCAGCTTGGTCACAGCGTGCAAATGCTGCTGACGACTTATGCCCGATGGATCAATTCCAGTGAAGACTGGAGTGAGGTCGGGAAGCTGGAGCAAAGCCTGATTGGTACAAAATTGGTACAGACAGAAACCGTACCCCTCTAGAACCCATACGGAATAACGCTCTGTGACATTGGAACAGAATTACACCGAGATCCTCGGCCAACTTGGCGAGGACGTCTCCCGCGAGGGCCTGCTCGACACGCCAAAGCGTGCCGCCAAGGCGATGCAGTACCTTTGCCGCGGCTATGAACAGACACTTGAAGAAGTCACCAATGGTGCCTTGTTCAGCTCCGACAACAGCGAAATGGTGCTGGTCAAGGACATCGAGTTGTACTCGCTGTGCGAACACCACCTGCTGCCGTTTATCGGCAAGGCTCACGTCGCCTACATCCCGAGCGGCAAGGTGCTGGGCCTGTCCAAGGTCGCGCGGATCGTCGACATGTATGCGCGCCGCCTGCAGATCCAGGAAAACCTCAGCCGCCAGATCGCCGATGCGGTCCAGCAGGTCACAGGCGCCCTGGGCGTGGCGGTGGTGATCGAAGCCAAGCACATGTGCATGATGATGCGCGGTGTGGAAAAACAGAATTCGTCGATGATCACCTCGGTGATGCTGGGTGAGTTCCGCGAAAACGCGGCGACCCGTAGCGAATTCCTCAGCCTGATCAAGTAACAGGCTGCGTA
Organism: Pseudomonas sp. FG86; assembly: GCF_057808775.1. Lineage (NCBI taxonomy): Bacteria > Pseudomonadati > Pseudomonadota > Gammaproteobacteria > Pseudomonadales > Pseudomonadaceae > Pseudomonas > Pseudomonas sp. FG86. The sequence continues at coordinate 158,405 of NZ_JBMDIS010000005.1, forward strand.
GGAAAAGGCCGGCGTCCATCGCCGGTTTTTTTTCGCCCGCAAAATTCAGGTAAGCTGCGGCCCCTTCTGTCATGGGCAAGAGGTTTCAGCCATGTTCGTCAAAGCACTTCGAGTGGGCCTCGGCCACGTCATCATCGCGGGCGACTTCATTACCCGCCCACGCAAAAAGCAGCGCCCCGCCGAGCAGCAGGCACAGGTGAACGCGGCGGCCAAGGGCCTGAGCCTGTACCAGTTCCACGCCTGCCCGTTCTGCGTGAAGACCCGTCGTACCCTGCATCGCCTGAATGTTCCGGTGGCGTTGAAGGATGCAAAGAACAACGAGCAAGATCGCCAGACCCTGCTGGAGCAAGGCGGCAAGATCAAGGTGCCGTGCCTGCGCATCGAAGAGAATGGCCAGACCACGTGGATGTACGATTCCAAGGTGATCATCGATTACCTGGACAAGCGCTTCGCTGCGGTCTGACAGACCTGTGCAGATCCAATGTGGGAGGGGGCTTGCCCCCGATGAGGGAGTATCAGTCGCAGAATACATCGACTGACACTCCGCTATCGGGGGCAAGCCCCCTCCCACATTCAGTTCGGTGTTGGCAAATCCAGGTCCAGCAGCGCCGAGCCCAGGCACTTGCCATGGGCATCCAGCGCCAGCGAACGGGTCACCCCGCCGCGCAGGATCCCAGGCAGCACGAAGTTCAGCGCCTGCACGTTGGGCAACTCATAACGCCGTATCGGCGCAGCACCCGGTTCCAGGAGGCCCGCAAAAAATTCGCTCACGCGCTCGGCCGTGAGCTGTTCGCAAAGCAAGGGATAGTCCTCGGCGCGATAGGCAATGATCGAAATATTCGAGGTGTCGCCCTTATCCCCGGTGCGGGAATGGGCCAGGGTGTGCAGCTTCATGCTTCGATCCTCGGGTTGACCGCGTTACGCGGCAGCAGCAACGACGCCACCGCCACCACCTGCCGCACACTCTTGCTGGCGCCGCCACCGCCAGACGGGCCGTTGGTGTAGAGGGTTTCCACTTCATTGCCGACACGTACCGCCTCGCTGCGCTCTTCACAGCGCGCAGCCACGCGCAGACGCACTTCCCAAGGCTCGACACTGCTGCGTGGGCCGTGCAATGAGTCCATGCCGATCAACTCGGCGCGCACCTCCTGCATCTTCACCCCCATCAACTCCAGGCGCTTGAGCACGACATCTCGCGCCAGTTGCGCCCGTGCGACCGCACCTGGGCCACCGTAGGACATCTGCCCCTCGCCGATCCAACCGTCCAGGTAACCCACGCTGACCTTCAACTGTTCCGGCCGTGCTCGGCCGTTGGCGCCCTGGGCCCGCACCCGGTCAGTAGCGTCCTCGACAAAGGTCACCTGGGAAAAATCGGCGGTGACATCAGGGGTCAGGTACGCCGCAGGGTCATGCACTTCATAGATCAATTGCTCGGTACAGGTCGCTCGACTGACCCGCCCACCGGAACCCGCGACCTTGGTAATCACCGCATCACCGTCGGCATTGATCTCGGCCAACGGAAACCCCAGGCGCGCCAGGTCATTCACGTCCTTAAAGCCGGGATCGGCGAAATACCCACCGCTGACCTGCCCCGCGCATTCGAGCAAATGCCCCACCAGTGTGCCGCGCCCCAGACGCGGCCAATCGTCCATCGCCCAGCCAAACTCAAACATCTGCGGCGCCAGGAACAGCGACGGATCGGCCACGCGCCCGGTGATCACCACATCAGCCTCGGCACCCAGGGCCTCGAGAATGCCATCGACCCCCAGGTAGGCGTTCGCAGAAATCAACCGCGCGCCCAGTGAGCCCAAGGTCTGGCCGTTATCCAGCACCTGCTCGGGACGCAGGATGTCGAGCACATCGTCACCCAGCACCGCCACCACCTTGAGGCCCAGGCCCAACTCATTGGCGATGCGGCGCACTTCAAGGGCCGCCGCCACCGGATTGGCCGCGCCCATATTGGTGATCACTCGCAGACGTCGGCGCCCCGCGCGGCGGCCGACAAACGGCAGCACGCGGCGCATGCGCTCGCTCAGCAGCGGGTCATACCCGCCCTGCGGATCGCTGATGCGCGCCTGTTGCGCCAGGGCGATGGTGCGTTCGGCCAGGCATTCGAAGACCAGGTAATCCAGGTCGCCGTGTTCGGCCAGTTCTACGGCAGGTTCGATGCGGTCGCCGGAATAGCCGGCACCGGAACCGATGCGCAAGGTGTTCATCTCAAATCACTCCCAGGAGCAACGCCGTCAGGGTCATCAACACCGACGCGGCAAACAGAAAAGGGATGGTAAAGCGCTGGTGATCGGCCAATTCGATCTTGCACAGGCCCACCAACAGGAATGTCGCGGGGGTCAGCGGGCTGACCGGGAAGCCGGTGGTGTGTACGCCGAGCAGCGAGGCCTGGGCCACTTGCAGCGGGTCGACGCCCAGGGCCTTGCCGACTTCGGCGATCACCGGCATGACGCCGAAATAGTAGGAATCGGGGTCGAACAGCATGCTCAGGGGCATGGAAATGAAGCCCACCACCGCGGGGATCAGCTTGCCGTGGCCCGCCGGAATCTGCGCGACCGCCACTTCGGCAATGGCCTTGAGCATGCCGGTGCCTTGCATGATGCCGGTGAACACCCCGGCGGCGAGCAGGATACTGGCCATGGTCAGGGCGGTTTTGGCGTGGGCATCGATGCGCGCACGCTGGGCGTCGACATTCGGGTAATTGATGCACAGCGCGACCACAGTGCCGAGCATGAACATCACCACGGGATCGACCCAACCGGCAATCATCACCACCATCACCAGCACCGTCAGGATCAGGTTGACCCAGAACAGGCGTGGGCGGCGCAGCTGGATGTCATCGTCGCTGAGCACCCGTTGCGGCACGGCATCCACCGTGGAACCGGCGCCCAGGCCCAAGCGTTTTTCCTCGCGACGACCAAGCCACCAGGCGCAGGCGAAAACGAAGATCAGGCCGACGATCTGCACCGGGATCAGCGGCTGGAACAAGTCCGCCACTGGCACGTGCAAGGCTGCCGACGAGCGCAACACCGGGCCGGTCCAAGGCAGGAAGTTGACCCCGGCGGCCATCGCGCAGACACAGGCAAGGATGCGCTTGTCGATGCCCAGCCGTGTATACAGCGGCAGCATCGCCGGCACCGTCACCAGAAAGGTCACCGCGCCGGAACCGTCCAGGTGGACCAGCAAGGCCAGGGTCGCGGTACCCACCACAATTCGTGTAGGACGCGTCCCTACCGTACGCAGGATGCGATCAATGATGGGATCAAGCATGCCGGCATCGGTCATGATCCCGAAAAACAGGATCGCGAACACAAACATGCCCACCACGGGGGCGACGTTCTTGATACCGGTAATGATGAAAGCGCTGGTTTGCAGGCCGAAACCGCCGAGCAGCGCGGCGATGATCGGCAAGGCAATCAGGGCCACCAGCGGCGAAAGGCGTTTGCTCATGACGGCAGCGAGCAGGCACAGGATGGTGATGACACCCAGGGTAGCGAGCATGGGTTACTCCAGAGCGGCCTTGGTGGCCGGTTATTGTTTTCCCTGGAGTATTGGAAGCGGGTTAGTCTTTGTAAATTGGAATATTCAGCCCCATATGTTCGGAAAAACAAAATGAAGAACTCAATCCAGCATATTCAAGCGTTTCTCGCGGTGGCCCGTACCGGAAGTTTCACCAAGGCCGCCAATGAACTGCACCTGTCTCCTTCGGCACTGACAGTCCAGGTGCAACAACTGGAGGACTGGCTCGGCGTCACCCTGCTGGACCGCAGCCCGCGCCATGTGAGCATCACCGCCGCCGGCCAGGAAGCCCGTGGGCCGATGGAAAAGCTGCTGCTGGACCTGGACAACATCGTCACTGGCTCCCGCGACCTGGCCGCCCTGCGCCGGGGCGTGGTCACCATCGCCGCCCTGCCCTCGGTCTGCGCAGGCGCCCTGCCCCCGGCGTTGCGCCTGTTTCGCGAGCGTTTTGCCGGGATCGAAGTGCGCTTGCAGGACCTGGTGGCCCACCGCATTCACGCCCAGGTACGAGCAGGCGAGGTGGATTTTGGTATCGGCGTACGCGCGCGGTTGAGCCATGGCCTGGAATTCGTGCCGGTGCTTAATGATCGTTTGTGCGCGTTCGTACCGCTGGATCACCCCCTCGCCCACCATCGCCAGCTGACGCTGCAACAACTGGCCGACCAGCCGATCATCCTCACCGGCCGCGACAGCAGCGTGCGTGAGCAGGTGGATGGGCTGTTCGATGAGACGCGGCTGACGATGCACGCCGGCATGGAAGCCAACTACATGTCGACGGTGTTGGCGCTGGTGCGCCAGGGCCTGGGAATCAGTGTGCTGCCGGAGTCGGCGGCGGACAGCCTGGAGGGGTTGAAACGTATCCACATCGATCATCCCGGCGTGAACCGGGAGATCGGGTTGATCAGTCGTAGCGGGATGGGGCTGAGCCCGGCGGCACAACGTTGTTTCGACCTGCTGAATGAGGAACTGTCCGACACACCCTCCCAGAGTTTTTGACCGCGTCAGTCAGTCGAGCATCGCGATATGTCTGGGATGGCTGGCCACACGCTCCAACCAAGCCCGCACGGCCGGGTACGGCGCCAGATCAAAACCGCCTTCCTCGGCCACATGGGTGTAGGCATACAACGCCACGTCGGCAATGGAGAACTGGTCGCCGACCAGGTAGGGCGTGAGTTGCAACTGGCGCTCCATGACCTTGAGCGCCTTGTAGCCACCCTTGTGCAGCTTCTTGTATTCCTCCTGGCGATCTTCCGGTAGCCCCAGGTAAAGCTGGATAAACCGCGCCACCGCAATGTACGGCTCATGGCTGTACTGTTCGAAGAACTGCCATTGCAGCACTTGCGTGCGCAGGCGCGGCTCGGTGGGCAGGAACTGGCTGCCATCGGCCAGGAAGTTGAGGATCGCGTTGGATTCCCACAGGCAGGTGCCGTCTTCGAGTTCCAGCACCGGGATCTTGCCGTTGGGGTTCTTGGCCAGGAATTCCGGGGTCTCGGTGTCGCCGTTGAGGATGTCGACATCCACCCACTGGTACGGGATGCCCAACAGGTTGAGCATCAATTTGACCTTGTAGCAGTTGCCCGATTTGTAATCGCCATAAACCTTATACATGGGGCTCCCCTTATGCCGCTTGCGCGTGCTGTGCTTGACGGACCACTGCGGCCAGGCGCTTGAGACCTTCGTCCAGGCGGGACGGGTCGATATGGCTGAAATTGAGCCGCAGTGAACCCAGGTGCTGGTCCGGCTCGGAAAAGAACGGTTCACCGGGCATGAACGCGACGTCCTGATCGAGTGCAGGAGCCAACAAGGTGCGGGTATCGAGCGGCTGTTTCAAGGTCAGCCAGAAGAATAATCCGCCCTGGGGCACTTGCCAGTCGGCCAACTCGCTGAAGTGACGCGCCAATGCAGCCTGAAAAGCATCGCGTCGCTCGCGATAAAAACCGCGCAGCTCGACCAAGTGCTGTTGATAGTTGTCGGTACCCAACCACTGCATCGCTTGCCACTGGCCGACGCGGTTGGTGTGCAGGTCAGCCGATTGCTTGAGCTTGAGCAAATGCGGGAACAGGTCGGGGCTGGCGATCAGGTAGCCGACGCGCAGGCCGGGCAACAAGGTCTTGGACACCGTTCCAGTGTAGATCCAGCTGGCCTTTTTCAGGCGGCCGGCAATGGGCTGCGCGCTGCCGCCATCGAAGGTCAGCTCGCGGTAGGGTTCGTCCTCGATCAGGGTCACGCCGAACTCGTCGAGCAAAGCCGCGACAGCCTCGCGCTTGGCTTCGCTGTAGCGCACCGCCGACGGGTTCTGGAACGTCGGGATCAGGTAAATGAACGCCGGACGATGGCGTTCAAGGCTGGCACGCAGGGCGGCCAGGTTCGGGCCGTCGGTTTCCAGTTGCACGGTGAGGCATTCGGCGCCGAACAGTTGGAAGATCTGCAAGGCGGCCAGGTAGGTCGGGCCTTCCAGTAGGATCTGGGTGCCTTTATCGATATACAGCTTGGCCGCCAGGTCCAGGGCCTGCTGGGAGCCGCTGACCACCAGCACTTGGCTGGCCTGGCACGGCACGCCAAGGGCGCGGGCCTCGGCAGCGAGCAATTCACGCAGTTGCGGCTCGCCTTCGCTCATGCCGTACTGGCCGATATTCAGCGGCATGCCATCCCAGTTCAACGCCGGCAACATCGCTTCGGCGGGCAAGCCTCCGGCGAACGACATCACTTCCGGGCGCTGGGCCGCTGCGAGGATTTCACGAATCAAGGAGCTTTTGAGGCGCGTAACACGTTCAGAGAAGGCCATAAGGTCACCGCTAGCGAAGCCTGTGGGAAATACGTCAAACTAGTTGACCGAAATTACGACGACTTGAGTAGATACGTCAATATGCTTGACCTTAAAAACCAGAACAGTCAGCAAGCCGCCATGGAAGCGTTCTTCTTCGGCTACCAGGCGTTTACCGCCAAGGCCGACGAAATGCTCGAGCGCCGCGGCCTGAGCCGGGTGCATCAACGCATCGTGTTTTTCATCGCGCGCTACCCGGGCCTGAGCGTGAAGGAACTGCTGGAATTGCTGGGTGTGAGCAAGCAGGCGCTGAACATGCCGTTGCGCCAATTGCAGGAAATGCACTTGGTGGACAGTGTCGCGTCCGAGGCCGACAAGCGTAAACGCTTGCTGGCGTTGACCGAGGACGGCCGGCGTTTCGAGCAGTCACTGCGCCGCGAACAGGTGAAATTGCTGCAGCGCGCCTTCGCCGAAGCAGGCGAAGAAGCGGTAACCGGCTGGTTGGCGGTGAACCAGGCCCTTGCAGGGCCGCCGTGATCGCCGTGGCAAGCGGAATTACTGTGGCCAGCCACTAGCCACAGTTACAGTGTTCCTCCCTAACTGACTGGCATTACAACAAACCCACTCGCCACAACCCCCACCGGGATGTGCCTTTCATCTATTTCGCACAAGAAATAGAAAACATTATTTGCTTTCTTTGTATACAAAAGCATAATTCGCTTCGTGCGAGTTCCTGACCTATTGGTCAACAAACCCGCCAGTACCTCACAGCGCGTGCGCGCTGGACATAACAATAAAATGCTTGAGGAGTACTCGCTGTGGATAGCCGCAAATCCGAAGCCCCGCTGGACCTCGCCCCGCCGAACCTCACCCATACGAACCACGGCTGGCTCGAACGCCTGTTCAAACTGCGCTTGCATGGCACCACAGTGAAGACCGAGCTGATCGCCGGCCTCACCACCTTCATCACCATGGCCTACATCATCTTCGTCAACCCGAACATCATGGCCGACGCCGGTATCGACCACGGTGCGGCGTTCGTCGCCACCTGCATCGCCGCCGCCCTGGGGTGCCTGTTGATGGGCCTGTATGCCAACTGGCCGGTGGGCCTGGCGCCGGGCATGGGCTTGAATGCGTTTTTCACCTACACCGTGGTCGGCACCATGGGCTACACCTGGCAGACCGCACTGGGTGCGGTATTCATCTCTGGCGTGCTGTTCATGCTCCTGACACTGTCGCGCGTGCGTGAATGGCTGCTCAACAGCATCCCGGTCAGCCTGCGCCATGCCATGGGCGCCGGTGTCGGGCTGTTTCTCGGGGTGATCGGCCTGAAAACCGCGGGCATCATCGTCGATAGCCCCGCCACCCTGATCAAACTCGGTTCCCTGCACGAACCCGCCCCGCTGCTGGCGGCCATCTGTTTTCTATTGATCGCGATCCTCAGCTATCACCGCGTGTTTGGCGCGATCCTGATCAGCATCATCGCCGTGACCCTGGCCGGCTGGGGCCTGGGCCTGGTGCACTACAACGGCATTCTCTCCACCCCGCCGAGCCTGGCACCGACCTGGATGGCCATGGATATCAAAGGTGTATTCAATGTCAGCATGATCAGCGTGGTATTTGCCTTCCTTTTTGTGCACATGTTCGACACCGCAGGTACACTGATGGGCGTGGCACAACGCGCCGGGCTGGTGGGCGACGATGGCAAGATCCATAACCTGTCCAGGGCGCTGAAGGCCGACAGTGCCTCCAGCGTGTTTGGCGCCATGGTCGGCGTGCCGCCGGTGACCAGTTATGTGGAAAGCGCTGCCGGCGTCGCGGCCGGTGGTCGCACCGGGCTGACCGCCGTGACCGTGGGCGTGCTGTTTGTGGCGGCGATGTTTTTCGCACCGTTGGCCGGCATGATCCCGGCCTATGCGACGGCCGGTGCACTGATTTATGTGGCGATGCTGATGATGGCGAGCATGGCCCATATCCATTGGGATGAAGCCACCGACAGCATCCCGGCAATCGTGACCGCGATCATGATGCCGCTGACCTTCTCGGTCGCCGACGGTATCGCCCTGGGCTTTATCACCTATGTGGCGCTGAAAGCAGGTACCGGCAAGTACCGCGAAATTTCCCTTAGCCTGTGGGTGCTGTGCGCGATTTTCATCGCTAAATTCATATTTCTATAAAAAGGAGTAAGGCATGACCCTGGAAACCTGGCTGCTGTTCAGCGGCGCTGCATTGATCGTGATCCTGATCCCCGGCCCACTGTCCTTGCTCATGATCAGTAACAGCCTCAACTATGGTCTGCGCGGTTCGTACCCCGCATTCCTGGGTGGCGTGTTTGCCTCGGTCTGCCTTTTGAGTGCATCGGCACTGGGGCTGGGCGCCCTGCTGCTGGCCAGTGAGCAACTGTTCGGCGCATTGAAACTGCTCGGCGCGCTGTACCTGTTCTACCTCGCCTGGCAAAGCTGGCAGCAATCGCGCCAGCCGAGCCTCGCCGTGCACGTACCACAGGCCATCGCCACGCCGCGTTTTCGCAGCTTGTTTGGCCGCGCGTTTGTACTGGGCGCCAGCAACCCCAAGGACATTCTGTTCTTTGCCGCCTTCCTGCCACAGTTTCTCGACAGCGGGCAATCCTTCCTGCCGCAACTGCTGGTCATGATCGCCACCTGGACGGTGCTCGACCTGCTGTGCAAGTTGACCTACGGGCTCGGCGCACAGGGAGCGGCACGCTACCTGCGCAGCGGCAAGGGCCAGGTCGGGTTCAACCGCGTCAGCGCCGTATTATTCAGCGGGGCCGGGGCAGCGTCTCTGCTGAGTCGATGAGGTCACTGGCAGACGCTTCAGCCTGCACACTGTCGAGTCGATCGCGGCGAGGCGCTCACACCTTCACAAAATAAACACTGGGTGGATCCGCCTGAAAGACAGGCCATTGAATACCTGCCACGATCCGGACCAATCGATTTTCCTGCATGGCGCGCTGGACACTCACAACGGGAAGCGAACCCGGGTTGGCTCTGATGGCGACATTCAACCAGTGATCGGTCAGCCTTTCTTTCAACTGAACACTGGCTCGCTCAACCCACAGGGCGCTGATGTAGTACACATTGCCTGACGCGGAAGAACGGTGCGTCGCGATAAATTCATTGCTCAGGTACCTGTTTCTTCTTACCTCGACGTCATACACGTTGAAGCCCTGCTGCTCCAGGACGTTCCGGATGGCGGCGCGTTGTGCAGTGTTGCGCTGAGCCGTTCTCCCTGGACCGCTATATCGCAACACAGGATCCAAGTGGGGAGCCCGGAAGTCGACGCGAGTGAAGCCCGGCGCGTTACTCTCGTTACCGATGCGGATTGATCCGTGCGCTCGTTCGGTGCGGCGTAACATTCTCAGCAAGTCATCGGTCTGGCTCGAGCCCCTGGCATTGGAGGCCAGCCAATTGTCCAGCGTCGCCCGGATATTGAGCAGGTGAGTGGTCGAGACCGAGTAGGCAGTGTCGGCCAACTCGATCAGCCTTCTGGCTGCCATTCTCTGGCTGTGCAGGGTCATGGTGGGGAAGGCCGTGCCGACATAGTGCTCCAACGGCCGGTCGAACAAACGCGTATGCACTTGCCAGTCACCCGTCGCATTGCGCGATACCGGTATCGGCTGTTCGCCTGGCGCAGTGCTTGTCCAACGTTCGATATCCACGTAAGCGCGTGAAACCAGCGGCTCGTCCGGGACAATAAACGCAATACCGCTCCTTGGCGCATTGCTACCCTCATGAAGCAACCGGTAATACCCGATCCCCGACACGGTCGGCGTGTCATATTGCGCCCCGATGTAGATAGCGTCGTAGGAAAACCCTCGGGCGTCCTGGCTCACATGAAACGTCCCGAACTCCGTGGCGGCAGACATCTGCTCGAGAGGAACCTGAACCCTCCAATCGAACCATTCGTTGGCTGTGGCGGGTGACTGGTAAATACGATGTTCCGTCGCAGCGCGCACACTGGTTGGCCGCCAATCCGACACTACCGGCATTGGCGCACGCCAGGGGTCAAGCCCAGCGGTACTCGTCCCCGCCACCGGCTGGGGCGCATCAGCGCCCAGTAACCACTCCCCAGGTTGGTGGACGTTGATAATCAGTTCGTCCTGCCCCAGCGCCTGCTGGTTTTTCAGGCGCAATACCCGTTCGTTGTCGCGCCGGTAAAGTGGGTAATGGTGGGTTTCATCCGCCACGAAGAGCTCGCCGTTTTTCACGTAGACGCCGGACGCCCCAGGCCCTTTAAGCGCCACCGCGCCCTCGGGCACACCCTTGGCTTTGAAGCGTTCCAGGGCTTTGAGTTGGGTCACCTTGGGCGGTTCCGGGCGTGAAAGCCCGTCGTACGGTGTCATGCGCAAGCGGTGTATTCTTCTCAGCCCATTACCCAGCGCGGGGCGCGCCATGCCGGCGCTCTTGGGGCCGGGGATAAAGCTCATCAACAGGTCAATCGCCAGATAGGCGCTCCTGAAACCGACTTCGACGGCATCCCGAGGGTCGCCAGAACGGTGATAACGCCGTGCCGAAAGGAACAACTCATAGGCTTCGTTCAACACCCCGAAGGCCGGAGAGAAAAACGCCACCAACGCCCGCGCACGGGTATCGCCCTGCTCACCAAGGCGCCGAATTCGATAGTCTTGCAGCGCCTTGCCGGATTGACTCGCCGCCTGCGTCCGGCGCTGCAGGTCAAGCAGGCTGGCACGGTAGAGCAATGCCTGGGCGTTGCTGTGGGATGTTCCGACGATCGCCAACCATTCCCGCGGCTCGCAAGCGATCTGCTCGAGGATCAGTTTTTCAATTTCTTCCGGCAACGGCGTCGGCTCCAAGTGCTTGACCTTGAATGAGCGAACAAAACCGATACCTTTCCAGATCCCTTTCATGAAGAAAAAAGCCGGCGCGACAATCAAGTGCGCGGCCCCCACAGTGCGCTCGCCAACCGCCTCCGGATAATGGGTGATCGCCTCGAATGCCCAACCGGGGGCGACCTGCCGCGAGAGTGCCTTGACGTTATCGGGCAAGGCACCGATGCGATTGAGTTCATCCTGGGCCACTTGCAGGCTGCTGTACTCAGTGAGCGCCAAGCCGTGGGGCGCATCGGGCCAGTAGACCACGCAGAGCCCGGAAAGCTTGTCCTGCACGACCACTATCCCCGCGATATAGCGATCGTGCTGCAGGGTGTGCCCCACCACATGCACCACATGCAATTGCAACTGGTACGGGCTCTTCCACAAGTCTTGCGGGGTTATCGCCGCCATCGCGGCGATGAACAGGTTTTGTGCATTGGCTGTCAGACCCCGTTGAATCGCCGAGAACAGATGATGTTCAACGCCCGCACGCAGGGCGCGATTCAGCAACGCGGGGATACGTCCTTCGCTGAGCGTCCGGCCAGGACCGATGAGTGGGTAAAAAGCCCGGTTGATCAACGCGTCGTATTGCCCACCGATATCCAGTGAAGACACCAGGCGGATCAGGTAACCGGCATTGAGCTGTTGCTTCCAGTCAGCTTGCAGATAGCGGGCGCGATCGAGTCGCCACTGCGTCCAGGGCGCCAGTGGGTCCAGGTTATGCAGCGCCAATTGCAGCAGACTGAACGTCGTGCGCGTGGTGGTTGGCGTCAACACTATGTTGCGATCACCCACGGTACAGGTGCTGCTCCAGCCACAGAAAGAGCCGCGCACATCATCGGGCAGCTCAATCAAAGGCTCGTCGATATCCGGCAGCGGGGAAAAACCATCCTGGCGTAAACGGTCGATCAAGGCTTTGCGGGCGAACGTGTTCAGGTCAGGCAGGTAGTGCTCGATCCGATCATGAAAGGCAAAGGTACTGCCCAGGTACACACGCTCCAAGTGTTGGAATTTTTTACGCTGGGCACGGCTTGCGCGCGCCAACCACGTGGGCAGTTTCTTCGCTTCGGATACCGCTTTGCGCAGCAGCTCGACATTGGCCAGAGCCCGGCTCAGGAGGTTATTGAGGGGAATACTCAGTTGATCTTCCAGCTCGACCATCAACAGCGAGCGGCTCAGCCCGGGGTCCTTCACCTCACTGAAAATACGCGTGATGTCCTCGTTGCTGTTGTGCAAGCGAGAGTAACTACCCAGCAGTTTCTTGAGCGAGGCCAGCGCTGGCTTGCCCGGGATCTCAAGGTAGCGAACAGCGAGCGTTTCACGTGCCGCATGCCCCCGCAGATCGGAGCGTTTATCCCGCTCGACGGTGCCCCACAGCACAGAGCCATCCGGGCTGCTCAGGCTCGTCTTGAGGCTTCGGGTCAAGGCGTCCAAACCGGCAAACGCCTGAATCCCCCCCTCCACGCCGAACGCGTACAGCACCACCGGATGCTGGCGGGCCGGAACCCGCACCGCAGCCGCCGTGGTCATCACCCAGACATTATGGAGTGGGTAGAAGGCGTCCGGTTCGCTGCCCACCGCGATCGACAGCACCCGGGTATCGCTGCCCGGGCGTTTGGTTGCCAGGGGCTGGGCCACCACTTCGACCACCAGGTCTCGATGGGCCGCACTGATCAACTTGAGCCCGTGCAGCAACTGCGCTTCGCAACGCAAGGCTTCGGTCTGGGCTTGCATAAACAGGGAAACACGTCTGGCCGTTCCCTTCCCATGGGGGCGCTCTGCCCAGAATGCCAACTCAAGCAGCCGATGCCGCGCGCTTTGCATCAAAGTTTTCAGCACATGGGTATGGACGTTGAGTCGCCCCACCTGGGACATGATCTCCAGATAGGCTGGAGTCTCTGCGCAGGGGTCATCCGCGGCCAATAAGGCGACCAGGCCCTTTTCATAGCGTTTGACCTGCTGTTCTACGGTACGCATGGGCAAACCCGGCGCCACACCGGTGAACATGATTTCTTCGCGTCGTCGTTGCTGGTCCCATTTGAGCAATTGATCGCCAATGACCCCGAGCCGGGCAGCGCCGACCAGTTGGCGCCTGGCGCTCTCCACCTGCGCGAAAAAAAGCACGGCATCCAGCGGTGGCGGCTGAGACCGCACGTCAGAAAACACATGGGCAAAATACACCTTCACCGCACACCCCAGCTCATTGCTCCATTGCCCGGCCAGCAACGCCTGGGCGCCATGCGCCAGCGCATCGTCCCTCACCTCCAAGCCACGCGTGAAGCCGGTGGCCGGCGACAGGTCCGCCGGCCGGTACAAGGTTTTGCGGCGACTTAACGGCAAGCAATGCCAGAGGTCGTGGAACAGCGAGCGGTTCAACGCCAGCAGGTCGCACTGAAGGGCAAGGAAGGATGGGGCCTCGTAAAAATTGCGTGCGGTGCCTGACAGGTAAATCACATGAGGCGTATCACTGGCCTCCCCCTCACGGTAAAGATGCAAGGCCCCGGGCATCGCGACGGCAGGAGTGCCCGGCCACATCAATTGGCTCACTTTGACGCTGGCCCACTCCCCGCCTGCCCGCTCGCGTGCTTCTGCGGCAGGGGCGTCGATCAGAGCTTGAACCAGGGCCATGCCCGCGCTCGATAGCTCCTCAAGTTGCCGCGCCATAAACGCACGGTCAGCGAAGAGCGTCTTTTGCAACTCGACCCAACGTTCCTGGCGGGTGAGCCAGGAGCCCTGCGCCAGCGTGCCCCAGTATTCAGAAACCGCGTGATCCAATCGCTCAAAGAGCCTCAGCGCATTGACACGCTGCAACGCTTCCAGCGGCGTATACGGTAAGCGGCAACCCGGATCTCCCTTGACGCTCAGCGCGGTGAACTGGTTAACGTTGGCCATTACCACGGGCAACGCCAGCAACATCAACGCCCGATCGGTCAAACTGTCGACTTTGCGCGGTTCGCTTGGCCGCTTGGATTCGGTGAACAGCAAGCTGTCCGGGTCCATGCCGAATGCTTTGCGCAGCTCGGCACGGATAACCGTCAAGACTTTGGGAGAGCGTCCTATCAAGCGTGCAAGTTCCTGCGTCAACTCTGTGCAGCGCCGGTCTGCAAGGCCGATCTGATTGATCAGGCGGCTTGGATGGGGATGGGCGTTGATCCGCCGCGTTAACCGCTCACGAATGGCCTGTGGCGCATCGCTGTCGTCTGCAACGGATGGGGAACTGGAAGGGGGCGCAGCGCTTGAGTGATCGATGGACGAGGTCATGGTGTTTTCTTTTCTAGGAGGAAAACACCCATCCTAGGTATCGCCGAGGTGCCCCTGGCGCTAGATAGTTGAACGCACGACACGCAAAAAAAAGCCCGCAGTGTGGGCGGGCGAAAAACCAACGAAGAGCGTTAGGCGAGGTGACGCTCAGCTACCGCGATAGGTGGAGTAGCTGTAAGGCGAAATCAACAAGGGCACATGGTAGTGATCCTGTTCGGCGTTGATGCCGAATCGCAGCACCACCACGTCGAGGAAAGCCGGCTCCGGCAGTTGCACGCCCCGGGCGCGGTAATAATCGCCGGCACTGAATTGCAGCTGGTACACACCGCTGCGGTAGTCATCACCTTGCAGCAGCGGCGCGTCGCAACGACCGTCGCTGTTGGTCAGGGCGGTGGCGAGCCGTTCAAGCTTCTCGCCCTCGACGCGGTACAGCTCAACCTTGATTGCGCTGCCGGGGCAGCCATGTGCGGCGTCCAAAACGTGTGTGGTCAAGCGTCCCATGGCGTTTGTGCGCCTCCCGAAGTCAGTAGAAGAGGAAACCGCACTTTTTCAGGGCATCAAAAAAGTCGGCGATGGCTGATTAAGACACTTTTTAAAAAAATTGTACACAATAAATATCACAACGCTTTTGATCCCCCCGCCGACATTGCTCGACGAGTCGATTCGTCAGTAATCCTTGCTTTTAAACGACCTTTTGTCCATTAGCTGACCAGTCAGGCAAGTTTCTTGCTACACCCTTGAAGGAGAGCGATGCGGAAAAAATGCAGAAATGCAGGCTTACAAAGTTGGCAATAAGTTGTATACAATCACTCATCGCTGTGACGCCACCCAGTCTTTTCACTGCCCGGCCGCCACACCTATTGCTACCACGAACAAGAAGGAAGACTGCAGTGAGCGCTGACTACCCACGCGACCTGATCGGTTACGGCAGTAACCCTCCTCACCCCCACTGGCCGGGCAAGGCACGCATTGCGTTGTCTTTCGTACTCAACTACGAAGAAGGCGGCGAGCGCAACATCTTGCATGGCGACAAAGAGTCAGAAGCCTTCCTCTCGGAAATGGTCTCGGCCCAGCCGTTGCAAGGCGAGCGCAACATGAGCATGGAGTCGCTGTACGAATACGGCAGCCGTGCCGGCGTGTGGCGCATCCTCAAGCTGTTCAAGGCGTTCGACATTCCGCTGACCATCTTCGCCGTGGCCATGGCCGCCCAGCGCCACCCGGATGTGATCCGCGCCATGGTCGAAGCCGGCCACGAGATCTGCAGCCACGGCTACCGCTGGATCGACTACCAGTACATGGACGAGGCCCAGGAACGCGAGCATATGCTCGAAGCCATCCGCATCCTCACCGAACTGACCGGCGAACGCCCCCTGGGCTGGTACACCGGGCGCACCGGCCCGAACACACGGCGGCTGGTGATGGAGGAAGGCGGCTTCCTGTACGACTGCGACACCTACGACGACGACCTGCCCTACTGGGAACCGAACAACCCCACCGGCAAGCCGCACCTTGTGATCCCCTATACCCTGGACACCAACGACATGCGCTTCACCCAGGTGCAGGGGTTCAACAAGGGCGATGACTTTTTCGAGTACCTCAAGGACGCCTTCGACGTGCTGTATGCCGAAGGTGCCGACGCGCCGAAGATGCTTTCCATCGGCCTGCATTGCCGCCTGATCGGCCGCCCTGCCCGTCTGGCCGCCTTGAAGCGTTTTCTCGAATACGCCAAGGGTCATGAGCAGGTGTGGTTCGCCCGCCGTGTCGACATTGCCCGCCACTGGCAGGAAACCCACCCCTATACGGGAGTGGCGAAATGACCACGTTCCAGACCCTGAAACCCTCGACCTTGAGCCGCGACGCATTCGTCAAAGCCTTCGCCGATATCTACGAACACTCGCCATGGGTGGCCGAAAAAGCCTATGACCTGGGCCTGGATGCGTCGATCGACCAGATCGAAACCCTGCACCAGCGCATGAGCGATATCCTGTTGAGCGCCGATCACGCCAGTCAGCTGGCGTTGATCAACGCTCACCCGGACCTGGCAGGCCGTGCGGCCGTCCAGGGCCAGTTGACCGAAGCCAGCACGAATGAACAAGCTGGCGCCGGTATTCACCAATGCACGGCCGAAGAGTTCTCGCGCTTCACCGAGCTGAACGATGCCTACAAGGCCAAGTTCAAGTTTCCCTTCATCATGGCGGTAAAAGGCAGCAACCGGCACCAGATCCTGGCCGCGTTCGAAACGCGCATCCACCACTCGGCAGACACCGAGTTCAACTGCGCACTGGCCGAGATCAACAAGATCGCGCTGTTCCGTTTACTGACCCTCTAAACGACCATCCCCAGCCACTCTATCTAAGGCAGACAAGAAGAATGAAAGCTTACGCTGTACCTTTCGAGAAGTTCGTCAACCTGGCCGACGCCCGCCTGGGCACCAAGATCATCTCCGTCACCGATGACTGGTTCGCCGACGCCAACCGCCTGTTCCAGCCGACCCCGGCCGTGTGGAAGGAGGGCGTTTTCGATGACAACGGCAAGTGGATGGACGGCTGGGAGTCGCGCCGCAAGCGCTTCGAAGGCTACGACAGCGCAGTGATCCGCCTGGGCGTACCGGGTTCGATCAAGGGCGTGGACATCGACACTTCATTCTTCACCGGCAACTACCCACCGTCGGCGTCCCTGGAAGCCTGCTTCCTGGCCTCGGGCGAGCCTGACGACAACACCCAGTGGGTAGAAGTACTGTCGGCCGTCGAGCTGCAAGGCAACAGCCACCACTACCACGAAATCAGCAACGACCAGGCGTTCAGCCACCTGCGTTTCAACATCTACCCGGATGGCGGCGTGGCTCGCCTGCGTGTGTACGGCGTGCCGTTCCGCGACTGGTCCGCAGTGGGCGATAACGAACAGGTCGACCTGGCTGCCGCCTTGAATGGTGGTCGCGCCCTGGCCTGCTCCGACGAACATTTCGGCCGCATGAGCAACATCCTCAACCCGGGCCGTGGCATCAACATGGGCGATGGTTGGGAAACCGCGCGTCGTCGCACGCCAGGCAATGACTGGGTGATCGTCGCGCTGGGCCACCCCGGCGAGATCGAGAAAATCATCGTCGACACCCTGCACTTCAAGGGCAACTACCCGGACACCTGTTCGATCCAGGGCGCGTTCGTCAAGGGCGGTACCGACAGCCAGATCGAAACCCAATCGCTGTTCTGGCGCGAACTGCTGCCGGCGCAGAAGCTGGAAATGCACGCCGAACACACCTTCGCCGAGCAGATCAAGGCGCTGGGGCCAATCACCCATATCCGCTTGAACGTGTTCCCGGATGGGGGCGTAAGCCGCCTGCGTGTGCTGGGTAAAGTTTCGAAGTAAGCAGTGAACCTCTGTGGCGAGCGGGCTTGCCCCGCGTTGGGCTGCGAAGCAGCCCTGAAACCAGGCACCGCGTTGTATCGGTAGAAACGCGCTGACTTGATGGGGGCTGCTTAGCAGCCCAACGCGGGGCAAGCCCGCTCGCCACATGAACTGAATGACACAACACAGAATCCGGATAAGAAGACAGCCATGCGCACACTGATGATCGAACCGCTGACCAAAGAAGCCTTCGCCCCTTTCGGAGACGTTATCGAAACCGACGGCAGCGATCACTTCATGATCAACAACGGCTCGACCATGCGCTTTCACAAGCTGGCAACGGTAGAAACCGCACAGCCTGAAGACCACGCAATCATCAGCATCTTCCGCGCCGACGCGCTGGATATGCCGCTGACCGTGTGCATGCTGGAGAGACACCCGCTGGGCAGCCAGGCCTTCATTCCGCTGCTCGGCAACCCCTTTCTGATCGTGGTCGCGCCACTTGGCGATGCACCTGTATCAGGCTTGGTCCGCGCCTTCGTCACCAACGGCAGGCAGGGCATTAATTACCATCGCGGCGTCTGGCACCACCCGGTGCTGACGATCGAAAAGCGGGATGACTTCCTGGTGGTTGATCGCAGTGGCACAGGCAATAACTGCGATGAGCATTTTTTCAAAGAGGATGAGCGGTTGATCCTCGCCCCCCACCAATAAGAGAAGGCCGGATCACCCGACAACAAGGGTGACAGGCGAGAGGTAAAGACTGTGGAAGCACATCTGTTGGAATGGCTGAACCTTAGCGTGCGCTGGGTTCACATGATCACTGGCGTCGCCTGGATCGGCGCTTCGTTCTACTTTGTCTGGCTGGAAAACAACCTCAACCGCGTCAACCCCAAGAGCGGCCTGGCCGGCGACTTGTGGGCGATCCACGGTGGCGGTATCTACCACCTGGAAAAATACAAACTGGCCCCGCCGACCATGCCAGACAACCTGCACTGGTTCAAATGGGAAGCCTATTTCACCTGGATGTCGGGCGTCGCGCTGTTGTGCGTGGTGTTCTACCTCAACCCGACGCTGTACCTGCTCGCCCCCGGCAGCAGCCTGAGCGGCACCGAAGGCGTATTGCTGGGCATTGGCTCGCTGTTCGCCGGCTGGTTCATCTACTCCTTCCTCTGCGACTCGGCCCTGGGCAAGCGCCCTGCCCTGCTCGGTTTCATCCTGTTCGTGCTGTTGATTGGCGCCGCATACGGTTTCAGCAAAGTGTTCAGCGGCCGTGGCGCGTACCTGCACGTGGGTGCGGTGATCGGCACCATCATGGTCGGTAACGTATTCCGCATCATCATGCCGGCCCAACGTGCGCTGGTGGCAGCGATCGCGGAGAACCGCACGCCCGACCCGGCCCTGCCGGCCAAGGGTTTGCTGCGCTCACGGCACAACAACTACTTCACCCTGCCGGTGCTGTTCATCATGATCAGCAACCACTTCCCGAGCACCTACGGCAGCCAATACAACTGGCTGATCCTCGCGGGTATCGCGGTGGCAGCGGTGTTGGTGCGGCATTATTTCAACACCCGGCATAACAGCCAGAAGTATGCCTGGACCTTGCCGGTGGGGGCGTTGGCGATGATCTCCCTGGCCTACGTGACCGGGCCCAAGCCCGTGGCAGAAGTGGCCAAGGCACCCGCCGCGATCGAGTACCAACCGTTGCCGGAAACCGCCTTGGGCGGCGGCGTGAAATCCGCCGCGCCAGCCGCCCCCGTCGCGGCACCCGCCCCCGCCCAGGCGACGATTGACTTCGACAAGGTGCATGGGGTGATCCAGGAACGCTGTGCGGTATGCCATTCGGCCAAGCCCACCAGCCCGCTGTTCAGCACCGCACCGGCAGGCGTGATGTTCGATACACCGGCGCAGATCCAGCAACAGGCGGCGCGTATCCAGGCGCAGGCCGTGGCGAGCCAGATCATGCCGCTGGGCAACATCACCCAGATGACCCAGCAGGAGCGCGATTTGATCGGCACCTGGATCAACCAGGGCGCGCGTACCAACTGACGGATTCACATAGTTCCAATGTGCAATGTGGGAGGGGGCAAGCCCCCTCCCACATTTGGACATGCCGTGTTTTGAAGATTGCGTTCCACACAACACAACAATAAAAAGATCCGAGGTGTTGCATGACCGAGTTAGTCGAACCGCAGATTCCTGCCGCACCCGCCATGGTGCGGCTGCCCCTCTTGCAACTGATTCTGGTAGGCCTGCAACACGTCTTGCTGATGTACGGCGGCGCCGTCGCGGTCCCCCTGATCATTGGCCAGGCCGCCGGCCTGAGCCGTGAAGAAATCGCCTTCCTGATCAACGCCGACCTGCTGGTGGCCGGTGTCGCGACCATGGTCCAGTCGTTCGGCATCGGCCCCCTGGGCATTCGCATGCCGGTGATGATGGGCGCCAGTTTCGCCGCGGTCGGCAGCATGGTCGCCATGGCCGGCATGCCGGGTATCGGCTTGCAGGGGATCTTCGGCGCGACCATCGCCGCCGGGTTCTTCGGCATGCTCATCGCGCCATTCATGTCCAAGGTGGTGCGCTTCTTTCCGCCGTTGGTAACCGGCACCGTGATCACCGCCATCGGCCTGTCGCTGTTCCCTGTGGCGGTGAATTGGGCAGGCGGTGGCAGCGCCGCCGCGACCTTCGGCTCGCCCATCTACCTGGCCATCGCCGCACTGGTACTGGCCACTATCCTGCTGATCAACCGCTTCATGCGGGGCTTCTGGGTGAATATCTCGGTGTTGATCGGCATGGCGCTCGGCTACGGCTTGTGCGGCCTGCTTGGCATGGTCGATCTCAGCGGCCTGGCCCAGGCGCCATGGGTACAGGTGGTGACACCGTTGCACTTCGGCATGCCCACATTCGAGCTGGCGCCGATCCTGTCAATGTGCCTGGTGGTCGTGATCATCTTTGTCGAATCCACCGGCATGTTCCTCGCCCTGGGCAAGATCACCGGCCAGGACGTGACCCCGAAGATGCTCCGCCGTGGCTTGCTGTGCGATGCCGGCGCATCGTTCTTCGCCGGGTTGTTCAACACCTTTACCCACTCCTCGTTTGCACAGAACATCGGCCTGGTGCAGATGACGGGCGTGCGCTGCCGTTCGGTGACGATCATGGCCGGCGCCTTTCTGATTGTGCTCAGCCTGTTGCCCAAGGCCGCCTACCTGGTGGCGTCGATTCCGCCAGCAGTACTCGGCGGCGCGGCGATTGCCATGTTCGGCATGGTGGCGGCCACCGGGATCAAGATTCTCCAGGAAGCCGATATCGCCGACCGTCGCAACCAGTTGCTGGTGGCTGTCAGCATCGGCATGGGCCTGATCCCGGTGGTGCGCCCGGAGTTCTTCGCACAACTGCCGTTGTGGATGAGCCCGATCACCCACAGCGGGATTGCCATGGCGACCCTCAGCGCGCTGGCGCTGAACGTGCTGTTCAATATCCTCGGCGGCGCAGAGCGCCCCGCCGTCGCCCATACGCATTGATGCCTTTGTTAGTCCAAAAATAACAACAGACAAGGAACATCCCATGCATGCCATTCACCTGGGGCCGGCCATGTGCCGTGCCCCATTCTCGCCCCCTGCGCGCTCTAACAGCGCACTTGAGCCAAGGCTTTGGAGCCAGTATTCTCCGCGCCCGCTCGAATCGACTCAAAAAAAAACAGCGAATGTAAAAGCTGACTGCAAGGCCAACTTATCCCGGCCCTGCAACAGCGACCAATGTGCGCAAACATCCCCTGAATTCGACTGCATTCCGTGCAGCCGACGGGGATTTTTTGGTTTTTCAAACACGTTGGCGCAGCTCTTGCTAAAAGCATCAAAGCTGACCGAATAGACGATTTTTGCAGCGAACCAAAAGGCGCCACACCAGAGCGCCTGCGTAGAAGAAAAACCATAAAACTTTAACTCGGGAGCAACCGAATGAAACCTATGTTCAAGGGCCTGATGCTGGCGGGATCGCTGCTGGCCGGTGGCCAAGCCGTGGCCGGTGACTTGTTGCAGTGGCAGAACAACAGCCTGACTTACCTGTGGGGCAAGAGCTTCACGGTTAACCCGCAGATCCAGCAAACCGTCACCTTCGAACATGCCGACGCATGGAAGTACGGCGACAACTTCTTCTTCCTCGACCGCATCTTTTATAACGGCAAGGAAGACGGCAACGTCGGCCCGAGCACTTACTACGGCGAGTTCAGCCCACGCTTGTCGTTCGGCAAGATCCTGGACAAGGACTTGTCCTTCGGCCCGATCAAGGATGTGTTACTGGCCTTCACTTATGAGTTCGGCGAAGGCGATAACGAATCGTACCTGCTCGGCCCTGGCTTCGACCTGAACATCCCAGGCTTCGACTACTTCCAGCTGAACTTCTACCAGCGTCAGACCGAAGGCAATCGCCCGGGTGACGGCGTATGGCAGATCACTCCGGTATGGGCGTACACCCTCCCCGTTGGCAACTCCGACATCCTGATCGACGGTTTCATGGATTGGGTGGTGGACAACGACAAGAACGCCCGTGGCACTTACCACGCCAACCTGCACTTCAACCCACAGGTCAAATACGACCTGGGCAAGGCGCTGCATTGGGGCGATAAGCAGTTGTATGTGGGTTTTGAATACGACTACTGGAAGAACAAGTACGGGATCGAGGATTCCGGGGCGTTCAAGACCAACCAGGACACGGCGAGCTTCCTGGTCAAGTATCACTTCTGACCGAACATCGCAGGTCAAAATGTGTCAGGGGCAAGCCCCAATGCCAGTCAGTTAAGCGTACAGCGCCTTCTGTAGGAGCGATAACTGACTGGTATTTGGGCTTGCCCCTCCCACATTCAGATAGGCGGCAGGCCTAAGAACCGGGTGATTTCTTCACGCTTGGCCAACGCATCTTTCCTGCCCAATTCAATCAACTCGCTGCAATACCCCGCTTCGAACAACAAGTAACTCAGCACCCCTGCCCCACTCGTCTTGGTCGCCCCCGGCCCGCGCAGGAACAAGCGCAATGCCGCGGGCAATTCCTGACGATGCCGCGCCGCGATTTCATCGATCGGCTGGCTCGGCGCAATCACCAGCACGTCCACCGGGGCCAGGCCGCGGGACGCGCTGTCGGCAGGCTGAAAATGGCTGAACTGGTTCAAACGCTCCAGCAACTCGATATCACTTTCCAGGCTGTCGATGAACGTGCTGTTGAGCATATGCCCGCCAATCTGCGCCAGGGTCGGTTGCTGGCCCGTGAAGACGCGCGGTGTCGCCGCCTCGTTGCCCCGTGGGTTGCCACTGACCCCCACCACCAGCACACGGCTGGCCCCCAGGTGCAAGGCTGGACTGATGGGTGCCGACTGTCGCACGGCGCCATCGCCGAAATATTCCTGGTCGAGTTTCACCGGGGCAAACAGCAAGGGGATCGCCGAACTGGCCAGCAGGTGTTCAACCGTCAGTTGGGTCGGCACGCCGATACGGCGGTGGCGCAACCAGGCGTCGATGGTGCCGCCGCCCTGATAGAAGGTCACCGCTTGTCCGGACTCATAGCCGAACGCGGTCACCGCCACCGCGTGCAGATGCTTCTCGCGGATGGCCTCATCGATGCCCTCCAGGTGCAGCTTGTCGTGGAGCAGCTCGCGCAGCGGCGAGCTGTTGAGCAGCGCCACCGGCACTTGGGCGCCCAGGCCCAGCAGGCTGTGAAAACAGAAACGGCTGGCCTGGTGAATCACCCCCGGCCAGTCGCTGCGCAGCACCCGATGGCTGCGAAAGCCCTGCCAGAACGCGGTAAGACGCTGGATCGCCGCCGTGAAGTCCATGGCGCCGCTGGCCAGGCTGACCGCATTGATCGCCCCGGCCGAGGTGCCGACGATGACCGGAAAAGGATTCGGCGCCCCCAACGGCAGCAACTCGGCAATCGCCGCCAACACCCCCACCTGATACGCCGCTCGCGCTCCGCCGCCGGAAAGAATCAAGCCTGTGACCGGTTCAGCTGGGCGCATTGCATCACTCCATGTGGGGCCAACAGGGGAAGGTCAGGTGTTATCAACGACGTTTTTCGTACAGCTTGGGTTCGCCCGGTGGCCGGCTCTTGAAGCGGCGGTGGGTCCACAGGTATTGCTCGGGGCATTCACGCACCGAGGCTTCGACCCAGCGGTTGATGCGCAGGCAGTCGACTTCGTCGCTTTCGCCTGGAAAGTCGGTCAGCGGCGGGTGGATCACCAGGCGGTAACCGCTGCCATCGGCCAGGCGCTCCTGGGTGAACGGCACCACCAGCGCCTTGCCCAGCTTGGCGAACTTGCTGGTGGCGGGCACGGTGGCGGCCTGGATGCCGAACAGCGGCACGAAGATACTTTGCTTGGCGCCGTAGTCCTGGTCCGGCGCATACCAGATGGCACGGCCGGCGCGCAGCAGCTTGAGCATGCCGCGCACGTCTTCGCGCTCGACGGCCAGGGAATCGAGATTATGCCGCTCGCGACCACGGCGCTGGATAAAGTCGAATAAGGGGTTGCCGTGCTCGCGGTACATGCCATCGATGGTGTGCTTCTGTCCCAGCAAGGCTGCGCCGATTTCCAGGGTAGTGAAGTGCAGGGCCATGAGGATCACGCCCTTGCCATCCAACTGCGCCTGCTTGAGGTGTTCCAGGCCCTCGACGTGAGCCAGGCGCGCCAGGCGCTGGCGCGACCACCACCAGCTCATGGCCATTTCAAAGAACGCGATACCGGTGGAAGCAAAGTTTTCCTTGAGCAGCTTTTTGCGCTCCGCGGCGGATTTTTCCGGGAAGCACAGCTCCAGGTTGCGCGCGGCGATGCGGCGACGCTCGCCGGCCACGCGGTACATGCCCGCACCCAGCAGGCGACCAATGGCCAGCAACGCGCGATACGGCAATTGAGTGATCAGCCACAGCAGGCCGAGTCCCAGCCATAACAGCCAAAAACGCGGGTGAAAAAATACAGCACGAAAACGCGGGCGATCCATTACAGATTCCGGTAAAGACAAGGGCCGCGCATTCTACAACGGTTCGACTCGGCTTGCGGCCAGTGGATGTTCTCGTTATAAGTCTCGACACTTTTCGTGACAAGCCGCTTTTGCCGACCATGAGCCAAACCGAACCGCTAGACCAAGATCCCGTGTTCCAGCTGAAAGGCAGCATGCTCGCCATCACCGTGCTGGAACTGGCCCGCAATGACCTCGATGCCCTGGACCGCCAGCTCGCCGCCAAGGTCGCCCTGGCGCCGAACTTCTTCAACAATGCCCCGCTGGTGCTGGCCCTGGACAAGCTGCCGGCCGGCCAAGGCGCGATCGACCTACCCGGCCTGATGCGCGTATGCCGCTCCCATGGCTTACGCACCCTGGCGATTCGTGCCAGCCGTATCGAAGACATTGCCGCCGCCATCGCCATTGAACTGCCAGTACTGCCACCGTCCGGCGCACGCGAGCGTCCACTCGATCCGACGGAAGGTGAAGTGAAGAAAAAACCGGAAAAACCGGCGGAACCGACGATCAAGCCGACAAAGATCATCACCTCCCCCGTACGCGGCGGGCAGCAGATTTACGCCCAGGGCGGCGACCTGGTGGTGATCTCATCGGTCAGCCCCGGCGCGGAACTTCTGGCCGACGGAAACATCCATGTATACGGCCCGATGCGCGGACGTGCGCTCGCCGGTATCAAGGGTGACACCAAGGCACGTATTTTTTGCCAGCAATTGACCGCTGAACTCGTGTCCATCGCAGGCCAGTACAAGGTTTCAGAAGATTTGCGCCGCGATCCGCTGTGGGGGGCTGGTGTACAGGTCAGCCTGTCGGGCGATGTGTTGAACATCATCCGTCTTTAACGGATACTGCCGCATTTTCCAAGCATCTCTAGACTCTGATAGCACAGCGAAACTGGCAAGACTTGCGTAGGAATAATTGGAAGTTGGCGTTTCCCCTCCGGGAACCCCATCTTTTCCCTACAAAGGCTGTCCGCCTGCAGCGAGTTCCAAGAGATGTTTTTCAGGGGCTGAAAAGTCCTTTTTCCTTAGGGGTGAAACACCTTGGCCAAGATTCTCGTGGTTACATCCGGCAAGGGTGGTGTGGGTAAGACCACCACCAGCGCCGCTATCGGTACCGGCCTCGCACTGCGCGGCCACAAGACAGTCATCGTCGACTTCGACGTCGGTTTGCGTAACCTCGACCTGATCATGGGCTGCGAACGCCGCGTGGTGTACGACTTCGTCAACGTCGTCAATGGTGAAGCCAACCTGCAACAGGCCCTGATCAAGGACAAACGCCTTGAGAACCTGTATGTACTGGCCGCCAGCCAGACCCGTGACAAAGACGCACTGACCAAGGAAGGCGTCGGCAAAGTCCTCGCCGAGCTGAAGGAAACCTTCGAATACGTGGTGTGTGACTCCCCGGCCGGTATCGAAACCGGTGCTCACCTGGCGATGTACTTCGCCGATGAAGCCATCGTGGTGACCAACCCGGAAGTGTCCTCGGTACGTGACTCGGACCGTATGCTGGGCCTGCTGGCCAGCAAGTCCAAGCGCGCCGAAGAGGGTCAGGACCCGATCAAGGAACACCTGCTGCTCACCCGCTACAACCCTGAGCGTGTCAGCAACGGCGAAATGCTCGGCGTTGAAGACGTGAAGGAAATCCTTGCAGTGACCCTGCTGGGCGTGATCCCGGAATCCCAGGCAGTTCTGAAGGCATCCAACCAAGGCGTGCCGGTGATTCTTGACGACCAGAGCGACGCCGGCCAGGCGTACAGCGATGCGGTCGATCGTCTGCTGGGCAAGACCGTGGAACATCGCTTCCTCGATGTTAAGAAGAAGGGATTCTTCGAGCGTATCTTTGGAGGCAACTAAACAATGAAATTTCTCGACTTCTTTCGCGCCAACAAAAAGCCAAGTACCGCGTCGGTAGCGAAAGAGCGTCTACAGATCATCGTGGCGCACGAACGCGGCCAACGCAGTACACCGGACTACCTGCCAGCCTTGCAGAAGGAATTGGTAGAGGTGATCCGCAAGTACGTCAATATCGGCAACGATGACGTGCATGTCGCCCTGGAAAACGACGGCAGCTGCTCGATTCTGGAACTCAATATCACCCTGCCTGATCGTTGATCGAAAGGGCGGTCGCCACGGCGGCTCCGTCACCCTGATGCCTTTGCGGGCATCGGGTGGTCGAGCCGCCGTTGGCGTTTGTTACGAGGCTGTTTAATGCCGTTGTCCAACATCCATATTCTTCATCAGGACGATGCCGTCCTGGTGGTGAACAAGCCGACTTTGCTGCTCTCGGTGCCTGGCCGCGCCGATGACAACAAGGATTGCCTGATCACCCGCCTGCAGGAAAACGGCTACCCCGAAGCCCGCATCGTCCATCGCCTGGACTGGGAAACCTCGGGCATCATCCTGCTGGCCCGGGACGCCGATACTCACCGCGAGCTGTCTCGCCAGTTTCACGATCGCGAAACCGAAAAAGCCTACACCGCCCTGGCCTGGGGCCAGCCGGCACTGGACAGCGGCAGCATCGACCTGCCCCTGCGCTATGACCCGCCGACCAAGCCGCGGCATGTGGTCGACCACGAATTCGGCAAACATGCGCTGACCTTCTGGAAGGTGCTGGAACGTTGCGGCGACTGGTGCCGAGTCGAGTTGACGCCGATCACGGGGCGTTCCCACCAGTTGCGGGTGCACATGCTGTCCATCGGCCACCCCTTGCTCGGCGATGGCCTGTACGCCCATGAACAAGCCCTGGCCGCCTGGCCACGCCTGTGCCTGCACGCGAGCATGCTGAGCTTTACCCACCCGCAAAGCGGCGAGCGTTTGCGCTTCGAGTGCCCAGCCCCGTTCTAAAGCTGCAAACACAGTAAATGTGGGAGGGGGCAGCCCCCGATTGCGGAGTGTCAGTCACTGTATTTGTTGACTGGGCCACTGCAATCGGGGGCAAGCCCCCTCCCACATTTGTGCTGTGCACTTCTTGCCATCGGACGGTAAACTCCGCGCATTGCTGTCTGGAGCTATTTATGCGCGAAGCGTTGAATCAAGGCCTGATCGACTTCCTCAAGGCCTCCCCTACTCCTTTCCATGCCACCGCGGCCCTGGCCCAGCGCCTCGAAGCCGCCGGTTTCCAGCGTCTCGACGAGCGCGAAACCTGGGCCACCGAAGCCAACGGGCGCTATTACGTCACCCGCAACGATTCCTCGATCATCGCCTTCAAGCTCGGCCGTCACGCGCCACTGCAAGGCGGCATCCGCCTGGTTGGCGCCCACACTGACAGCCCGTGCCTGCGGGTCAAGCCGCAGCCTGAGCTGCAACGCCAGGGCTTCTGGCAGTTGGGTGTGGAAGTCTACGGCGGTGCGCTGCTGGCGCCGTGGTTCGACCGCGACCTGTCCCTGGCCGGGCGCGTCACCTTCCGCCGCGACGGCAAGGTCGAAAGCCAACTGATCGACTTCAAGCTGCCCATCGCGATCATCCCCAACCTGGCCATTCACCTGAACCGTGAAGCCAATCAGGGCTGGGCGATCAACGCCCAGACCGAGTTGCCGCCGATCCTCGCGCAGTTTGCCGGCGATGAACGCGTGGACTTCCGCGCCGTGCTCACCGAGCAACTGGCCCGCGAGCACGGCTTGAACGCCGATGTGGTGCTCGACTACGAGCTGAGCTTCTACGACACCCAGAGTGCTGCCGTGATCGGCCTGAACGGCGACTTCATCGCCGGCGCACGCCTGGACAACCTGCTGTCGTGCTACGCCGGCCTGCAAGCCTTGCTCACCAGCGAGACCGATGAAACCTGCGTGCTGGTGTGCAACGACCACGAAGAAGTCGGTTCCTGCTCGGCCTGCGGTGCCGACGGCCCGATGCTGGAACAGACCCTGCGCCGCCTGCTGCCTGAAGGTGATGAATTCGTACGCACCATTCAGAAATCGCTGTTGGTTTCAGCCGACAACGCCCATGGCGTGCACCCGAACTACGCCGAGAAGCATGACGCCAACCACGGGCCCAAGCTGAATGCGGGCCCGGTGATCAAGGTCAACAGCAACCAGCGCTACGCCACCAACAGCGAAACCGCCGGTTTCTTCCGCCACCTGTGCATGGCCGAGGAAGTCCCGGTACAGAGCTTCGTGGTGCGCAGCGACATGGGCTGTGGCTCGACCATCGGCCCGATCACTGCCAGCCACCTGGGCGTGCGCACCGTGGACATCGGCCTGCCGACGTTTGCCATGCATTCCATCCGCGAGCTGTGCGGCAGCCATGACCTGGCGCATTTGGTCAAAGTACTCGGCGCGTTCTACGCCAGCCACGACCTGCCCTGATCCAAAGGCTGAATGCAGTTAAACAGGTGGGAGGGGCGGTGCGATGATTCGACTTGCCCCCTCCCACATTTGGCTTCGCGTACATCTGATCTATGTCACCTGCATTTCCCACAATCCCACCTAGACTTGTCACTATTCCCACTCTGACAAGGCCATCGCCTCATGATCACCATGTCCTCCTTCCACGCCATGCTCATCCCTATCCTGATCGGCATGATCATGCTCGCGGTTGGTTTTAACTTTCGTGACAAGCCCCTGGGTGTGTTCGGCATGTGGATCGGCATGCTGTTGATCCTGGGCACCGTGGTCTACAAGATCCTCGCCAAACTGGCCGAATGACAAATGCACTCGCATTGGGCATAGCGGCCTCGTACACTCGGTCAACTCGTCGTTTCCAAGGTTGACCGCCTCCGTGCTTTCCCGTCTGTTCGCTCTGCCCTGCTACCTGCTGATCGCCCTGCTCACGCTGCTGCCGCTCGCACCTGCCCAGGCCGTGAGCTTGCCCGGCATGCTGGGCGCCGCCAACAAGCCCCAACCCCAGGCCGATGTGCCCCTGGGGCAGTCGTTGGACGAGGTGATCAAGACCCTGGAAAACGACCAGCAGCGCACCCAACTGCTGAGCGACCTGAAGAAGCTGCGCGAAGCCACGCAAAAAGCCCAGCCGGCCGCCGAACAAGGCGTGCTCGGGTTGATCGGCAGCACGCTGTCGGACCTTGAGCAACAATTTTCCGGGGACGACAGCCCGATCAGCCGCTGGTCCAACGAGGTTGACCTGGCCAAGGATGAACTGAGCGCACTGATACTGCCGGCCAATGAATGGCTCCCCATCATTTTCGGTTTCGCCGTGATCCTGGCGGTGTGGAGCCTGCTCGCCGCCGCGTTGATCTGGCTCAGCCACCGCGTGCGCGAGCGCTTCGGCCTGCCCGAGGAATTGCCACAACACCCGCGCACCTGGGACATGCTGCGCTTCGCCCTGCGCAAGCTGGGGCCTTGGCTGATCGCCCTGGTGATCACCGTGTACCTGAGCTATGCACTGCCGTCGTCCCTGGGCAAATCCCTGGCAATGGTGCTGGCCTACGCACTGGTGGTCGGTACGTGTTTCTCGGCGATCTGCGTGATCGCGTTCTCCCTGCTCGACGGCCCGCACCGCCACCGCGCGTTGTATATCCTGCGGCACCAGGCGTTCCGTCCACTGTGGTGGATCGGTAGCTTTGCCGCCTTTGGCGAAGCGTTGAGCGACCCCAGGCTGGTCACGGCGCTCGGCCAGCATTTGGCTCATACCGCAGCGACCGTGGCCAATGTGATGGCTGCGCTGTCCACCGGTGTGTTTATCCTGCGTTTTCGCCGGCCGATTGCGCACCTGATCCGCAACCAGCCGCTGTCCCGACGCCTGACCCGCCGCGCCCTCAGCGACACGATCGAAATCATCGGCACCTTCTGGTTCATCCCGGCCCTGCTGCTGGTGGGTATCTCGCTGTTCGCCACCTTCGTCTCGGCCGGCGACACCAGCACCGCCCTGCGCCAGTCGCTGCTGTGCACCGTGTTGCTGGTGCTGTGCATGGTGATCAACGGCCTGGTCCGACGCCACGCGCTCAAACCGCAACGCGGGCACAAGCGCCATGCGCTGTACTCCGAGCGCCTGAAAAGCTTCGTCTACACCCTGGCCCACCTGGCGGTATGGCTGGCATTTATCGAGCTGGGGCTGCGAGTCTGGGGCTTGTCGCTGATCCGCTTTACCGAAGGCGATGGTCATGAAGTCGCCGTCAAGCTGTTCGGCCTGGCGGGCACCCTGCTGTTCGCGTGGCTGATCTGGATTCTCAGCGACACCGCGATCCTCCACGCCCTCACCCGCTCGCGCAAAGGCCTGGCCAATGCCCGTGCGCAGACCATGATGCCGTTGATCCGCAACGTGCTGTTCGTGACCATCTTTATCATCGCGGCCATCGTTGCCCTGGCGAACATGGGCATGAACGTCACGCCACTGCTGGCCGGTGCCGGTGTAATCGGCCTGGCCATCGGTTTTGGTGCGCAGTCGCTGGTGGCGGACTTGATCACCGGCCTGTTCATCATCATCGAGGATTCCCTGGCCATCGATGACTACGTCGACGTCGGTGGCCACCTCGGTACCGTCGAAGGCCTGACCATCCGCACCGTACGCCTGCGCGATATCGACGGCATCGTCCACACCATCCCATTCAGCGAAATCAAGAGCATCAAGAACTACTCGCGGGAGTTCGGCTACGCGATCTTCCGGGTCGCGATCCCCTACAACATGGACATCGACAGCGCGATCAAGCTGATACGCGACGTCGGCCATAAAATGCGCAACGACCCGCTGCAGCGTCGCAATATCTGGTCGCCCCTGGAGATTCAGGGCGTGGAGAGCTTCGAGTCGGGCAGCGCGATCCTGCGCGCACGCTTCAAGACCGCGCCGATCAAGCAGTGGGAAGTGTCGCGGGCGTTCAACCTGTCACTCAAGCGCCATCTGGACGAAGCCGGGCTCGACCTGGCCACGCCGCGCTTGAGTGTGCAGGTGGTGACAGGGGCTGCGGGTGGGCTGGAAAAAGACAAGAACGTATAAGGGGTACAGGCCTGTTGTGGGAGCAGACCTGTTGTGGGAGCGGGCCTGTTGTGGCGAGCGGGCTTGCCCCGCGTTGGGCTGCGAAGCAGCCCCAATCAAGAAGCACTCGGTGTATCAGGTACAACTCAGCGGCTGGTCTTGGGGCTGCTGCGCAGCCCAACGCGGGGCAAGCCCGCTCGCCACAACAAGCCCGCTCGCCACACATCAAGCCAGCCTTCCACATCAAGCCTATCTGCCACATCAAGCCTACCTTCCACATCAAGCCCGCCTTCCACATCCAGCAGGCTTGCCCCAGGTTTTGTGTCAGCCCAGCGCGGCGCCGTCCATCTTCTGGCGCAGGCTCAGCGGGCGCATGTCGGTCCAGGTTTCCTCGATATAGGCCAGGCACTCTTTCTTCAGGCCGCTCTTGCCCACGGTACGCCAGCCTTCCGGCACGGCCTTGTAGTCGGGCCAGATGGAGTACTGTTCTTCATGGTTGACCACTACTTGGAACAGGATGTCGTCGCGGTCAAATACTGAGGTCATTGCGGTTCTCCGTCGCTCAAAGGCTGGCTGCGCACCACGCGCAGCGCTGATATCTGTAGAAACGTACCAAGACGTTGAAAAATTAGAGGCTGGCGACCGCCGCCGCCAATGCACGCCCGAAGATCTCGGCGACGCGGTCGATTTCCACGGCCGTGATCACCAGCGGCGGCAGGAAGCGCACCACGCCGCCATGTCGGCCACCCAGCTCCAGGATCAGGCCGCGCTTGAGGCATTCACGCTGTACCAGCGGTGCCAGTTGGCGATGCACCGGTGGGTGGCCCTGGATATCGAGGGGGCCGCGCGGGTCCACCAGCTCTACGCCGAGCATCAACCCACGGCCACGGATATCGCCCAACTGCGGGAAGTCGCGCTGCAGGAGGCGCAGGTGCTCGCCGAGGCGCTCGCCCATCGCCGCCGCATGGCCGGCGAGGTCATGGTCCTTGAGGTAGCGCATCACCGCCGACCCCGCCGCCATGGCCATCTGGTTGCCGCGGAAGGTTCCGGCATGGGCGCCGGGCAGCCAGGTGTCGAGCCAGTCGCGGTACACCACCACCGCCAACGGCAGGCTGCCGCCGATGGCCTTGGACATCACCACCACATCCGGGATGATCCCGGCGTGTTCAAAGGCGAACATTTTGCCGGTGCGGCCGAAACCGCTCTGGATCTCATCGACAATCAACGCCACGCCGGCCTGCTCGGTGATACGGCGCAAACCGCGCAGCCAATCGAGATCGGCCGGGATCACGCCGCCCTCGCCCTGCACCACTTCGACGATCACCGCCGCCGGCAACAACACCCCGGCTTCCGGGTCGGTGAGCAGGTTTTCCAGGTAATGCAAGTTGACCCGAACCCCTTGCGCGCCGCCCAGGCCGAACGGGCAGCGGTAGTCGTAGGGGAACGGCAGGAACTGCACGCCATTACCGAGCAACGCCCCCAGGGGTTTCTTCGGACCCAGGCTGCCCATCAGGCTCAAGGCACCCTGGCTCATGCCGTGGTACCCACCCTGGAACGACAACACCGTGCTCCGGCCGGTGGCGGTGCGCACCAGTTTCAACGCGGCTTCCACCGCATCGGTGCCGGTGGGGCCGCAGAACTGGATCTTCGCTTCACGGGCCAATGCTGGCGGCAACAGGCCGAACAGGTCCTGCACGAACTGGTCCTTGACCGGCGTCGTCAGGTCGAGGGTGTGCAACGGCAATTCATCGCTCAGCACTTGCTGGATGGCGGCGATCACCACCGGGTGGTTATGCCCCAACGCCAAGGTGCCGGCGCCAGCCAGGCAGTCGATAAAGCTGCGCCCTTCCACATCCTCCACGTAGATCCCCTTGGCGCGCTTGAGCGCCAGGGGGATACGCCGTGGGTAACTGCGTGCATTGGACTCCTGCTGGCGCTGACGGGCCAGCAGCGGCGTTTCTTCGAACTGGTAGAGCGTTTCTGCGGGTGCCGGGCTGACAAGCGCCTGGGCGTCTTCGATACGGCTGGTAGCGACTGACATCTCTCGATCCCTCAATACGCTGATGATGGTGACCAAACTGCCGATCCGTTGGCGTCTGGCCCAAGGGCATGCGCACGGATTTCCTGTTCTGGAAACGCACCAGCGAGAGGAGGATTTAGGAGAAGTGATTGTTGACTGAGGCATGAGGATCAAAATGTGGGCGGGGCAAGTCGAATCGTCGCCCCGCCCCTCCCACCTTTGAACGGTGCGGGGCTTCAAAGCCCAAGGTACTTTTCATTCAAGGCATACAGAATCGCGCAGGTTTCGACATCCAGGAACCCGCAGTAATCCCGCGGCCGAAAGTGCATCTGAAATGCGCGGGTCCTCAGTTCAAACCCATGGCGGTTCTGCGCCGGCTTATAGCCGTAGCGCTGGAATGCCCGCTCCACCTCCACTTCAGGCGGTAAGCCGAGACAGAACCGGCGCTGGTACATGGCTCGCGTCGACTCGTCAAACCACGCCCCGATTCCCGCCTCGAACAAGCGGCGCCACGGCAGCCGGGGCCCCGGATCGCTCTTGCGCCCATAGGCCACATCCGAATGCCCGAGCACGTCGGTCGGCCCGATCTGGGGGTAACGCCCGAGAATGTCACGCAGCAACTCGATCAACACCTCGACCTGCTCCTCGGCGTAATAGGGAAAGGTAAACCCACTGGCGTCATCCCGCGCCTGATTGACGATTTCGATGCCAATCGAGCGACTGTTGAGGTTATCCCGGCCCCCCCATTGGCTCACCCCGGCATGCCAGGCACGCTTGTCCTCGTCCACCAGGCGAAACACGCGCAATTCGTCATAGCCGGCCTTGCGGTAGCCGGGCTCATCGGGGTCGGGCAGCAAGTAATGCGCACTGACCCCGTTCCGGGTCAGGGTGTGCAAGGAGGAGGCGAAGGGTGCCGCGGTGTAATGCAGGATCACTTGGCGCACAGGTTCGCCATTGCGTTCGTTGAAGTCCCGGGAGGGAAAACTGGTATCGATCACCAACATAAGAGCTGTCCTTTTCAACACAGGCCGAGTCATTCAGCCCGTTCAAGCGCAAAAAAATTACCGCCATCCTGAAGGGTTGAACCTCAGGAGGGCGGTAACTATGTGTGACACTTGAAAAAAGGGTGATCAGCGCCGCAGGGGCATGCCCAGGTCAACTCGCAGGCCATCCGGCTGGCTGTCGAATGTCAACGAGCACGAACAGCGCTGCACGATCGCTTGCACGATCGCCAGGCCCAAGCCGCACCCTTCGCTGTTGCCATTGCGCCAGAAACGCTGGGTCAGGTATTGCAGGTCTTCGGCGGATATCTGCGTGCCATGGTCACGCACACGAAACACCACCTGGTCGGCGGTGGTGGATACATTGAGTTCCACCCGGGTAGCCGCCGGGGTGTGGCGCAGGGCGTTGTCCAACAGGTTGCGCAGGGCCGCAACCGCCAGGCCCACCGGCATTTCCACCGGGGCACTTGAGAGGTTGTCCGGCAGGATCAGGTCGATCCGCGAATTGTCACCGGCATTCGCGTCCTGGATCGCCAGCCGTGCAACCTCCTCGGCACTGGATTGCATGCCATCGTCAAACGACAGGCTGCCCTCCACCCGCGCCAGCAGCAGCAATTGTTCGAGGGTGCGGTGCAGACGGTCGGCGCCCTCCTCGGCGTGGGCCAGGGACTGGTCGCGGGCAGCGCCCTCGGTCATGCGGGCCACTTGCAAGTGGGTCTTGATCGCCGTCAGCGGGCTGCGCAACTCGTGGGCGGCGTCGCCGGTGAGGCGGCGTTCGCGCTCGATGGTCTTGGCGATGCGTTGCAACAGTTGGTTTTGCGTGTCGAGCAGCGGCTTGAGCTCGCTGGGCAGCGGGTGGATCTGCAACGGCTCAAGGGAGTCAGCACTGCGGCGCATCAACGCGTCACGCATGCGGTTGAGCGGCAGCAGGCTCTGGCCGATGCCCAGCCACAGCAGGCACAAGCAGCCCAACAGGGCCACGCCCACCGGCACCGAGGCCGCCAGCAGGATCGACAGGTTCAAGGCTTCCCGCTCCACCTGGCGGTCGGCGGTGGTGATGAACAGGTCGCCACGGGCCAGGGTGAAGCTGCGCCACGCCGCGCCGTCGATGATCTGGTCACGGAAGCCACTGCGGTGGGATTCCAGGCCCTGGTCAGGGGTAGTGTGGCTGCGCGCCAGCACCTCACCGCGCAAGGAGCTGACCTGGCATGCCATGCCGCCCGGCACGTTGAGTTGTTCGGCACTGAAATGCTTGCCCTCGGCGGTGCTCGCCAGGCCGGGCATTTGCTCCATCAGACCGGCGACCATGCGCGCGGACGCCACCAGGCGCTGGTCGAGGGAAAACATCATTTGGTTGCGCAGATCGTTGAGCATCCAGGCAGCCGCCAGGGCCCAGATCAGCACAAAGGCGGCGCCGAGCTTGAACGTCAGCCGCAGTCGCAGGCTCATCACGAAACCTTCTCTCCCGCCTCGGCCGGGCCGCCATCCGCCGGCCCCAGGCGATAGCCCAGGCCGCGCACGGTCTCAACGATGCCATTGCCCAATTTGCGCCGCAGGTGGTGGATGTGCACGTTGAGCGCGTTGCTCTCCAGCTCGTCGTTGAAACCGTAGACGCTGTCCTTGAGCTGCTCGCTGGAGAGCACTCGGCCTTTGTTGTGCAGCAGGGCTTGCAGCAACGCTTGTTCGCGGCGCGACAAGTCCACAGGCTGCCCGCCCAGGAAGGTCTCGCGGCTGCTGGGGTTGTAGGTCAGTTGGCCATGCTCGATCAGGTTGACGCTACGCCCGGCCACCCGCCGCAGCAGGGTTTGCAGGCGCGCAGCGAGTTCGCGCAGGTCGAAGGGCTTGAGCAGGTAGTCGTCGGCACCGGCCTGCAGGCCGTCGACGCGGTTGGTTACCGAGTCGCGCGCGGTGAGGATCAGCACCGGGATCTCCAGGCCCTGGCTGCGCTGTTGCTGCAACAGCTTGAGGCCGTCTTCGTCGGGCAGGCCGAGGTCGAGCACCATGATGTCGAAGGTAGCCGCCTTGAGCATCGCCCGCGCCGCTGCCGCCGAGGCCACGCGCTCGACCGTAAAGCCCTGGGCGCCGAGGCCGGCCACGATGCCGCTGGCGATCAGTTCGTCGTCTTCACAGACCAGTACGTGCATGCTGAACCCTTCATGAAAGATGGGGGTGATTAAAAGTGCTGCGGATTAAGCAGCGATTATGCCGCGAAAAGAAGCCCCCTCAGACATTCCCTACACTTTAGAATAGCGCCCGGTTAATCATCGGTTAATCAACACCACACATTGTGTGCCTCACTTGCATCGAACTAAGGCTTGACCATGCGGCATTTGTTTATCGTTCTGCTGGCGTTATTCGCAGGGTTCGTCCAGGCCGCGCCGGGCAACCCATTCGAGACCAAACCCGACTTCCTCCCGGTGGGCAAAGCCTTCACTTTTACCTCCGAACGCCTGGAGTCCGGTGAAACCCAGTGGTATTGGCAGATCGCCGACGGCTATTACTTGTACCAGCAGCGCATGAAGTTCGACGGCCTGGCTGAAAAGCCGCCGCTGCCCCAAGGCGAAGCCCATAGCGATGAGTTCTTCGGCGAGCAGCAAGTGTATCGCCAGGGCCTGGAAGTGAAGATCCCCGCCGGGACCACCGGCAAGGTCAAGCTGGGCTGGCAGGGCTGTGCCGATGCCGGCCTGTGCTACCCGCCGCAGTCGATCACCGTGGACCTGGGGGGCAACCCCGCCGTGGCCGCTACCGCCGAAGCCCAGGACCAGAGCCTGGCCAGCGGCCTGCAACAACGCAGCCTGGGCTGGAGCCTGCTGGTGTTCTTTGGCCTGGGCCTGCTGCTGGCGTTTGCCCCTTGTTCATTGCCGATGTTGCCGATTCTCGCCGGGTTGGTGGTCGGCAGCGGTGCCAGCCCGCGTCGTGGCTTTGCCCTGGCCGGCAGTTATGTCGTGTGCATGGCGCTGGTGTATGCCGCGCTGGGCGTAGTCGCCGCCCTGCTCGGCAGTAACCTCGCCGCGCTGCTGCAAACCCCGTGGATTCTGGGCAGCTTCGCTGCGTTGTTTGTGATCCTGGCCCTGCCGATGTTCGGCTTCTTTGAACTGCAACTGCCGGTGGCCCTGCGCGACCGCCTGGACAACGTCAGCCGTAACCAGAGTGGCGGCAGCCTGATCGGCGCCGGAGTACTCGGCGCCCTCTCCGGCCTGCTGGTCGGCCCGTGCATGACCGCGCCCCTGGCCGGTGCGCTGCTGTATATCGCGCAAAGCGGCAATGCCCTGCACGGCGGCCTGATCCTGTTCGCCATGGGCATCGGCATCGGTGTGCCGCTGTTGCTGCTGGTGACCGTGGGCAACCGCTTCCTGCCCAAGCCGGGCACCTGGATGAATGTGCTCAAGGGGATCTTCGGCTTCCTGTTCCTGGCCACCGCCATACTGATGATTCGTCCGGTCGTCGATGAAGCCCTGTGGCTGGGCCTGTGGGGTGTACTGGCCTTGGCCATGGCCTATTGCGGCTGGCGCCTGGCACAGGATTTCGGGCGTGTCGCCATGCTGTCCGGCGCCGGTTCCGTGGTACTGGGGTTGTGGGGCGGCCTGCTGCTGGTGGGCGCGGCAGGTGGCAGCGATGACCTGTGGCAACCGTTGAAGGTCTACAGCGGCTCGCGCGCTGTCGCCGGCCCTACCGCCCACGACGCGTTCATGACCATCAACGACCCAGCCGTGCTGCAAAGCCAGCTCGACAGCGCCAAGGCCCAGGGCCAATGGGTGCTGGTGGACTACTACGCCGACTGGTGCGTGTCGTGCAAGATCATGGAGAAACAGGTATTCGGCAAACCCGAAGTCCTCGACGCCCTGAAGGACGTGCGCCTGCTGCGCCTGGATGTCACCGCTGACAACGCCGCCAGCCGCGAGCTGCTCGGCCGTTACAAGGTGCCAGGGCCGCCGAGCTTCGTGTGGATCGGCCCTGACGGTGAAGAACGGCGTGCCCAGCGCATCACCGGCGAAGTGGATGCCGCGGCCTTCCTGCAACGCTGGACCCAGACCCGGGGCGCCCTCTGATGCTGACCCTGACCATCGGCACCTTCGCGATCGCCCTGAATCACATCCTGCTGATCAGCGCGCTGATTCTCGC
Organism: Pseudomonas sp. FG86; assembly: GCF_057808775.1. NCBI lineage: Bacteria > Pseudomonadati > Pseudomonadota > Gammaproteobacteria > Pseudomonadales > Pseudomonadaceae > Pseudomonas > Pseudomonas sp. FG86. The sequence goes on from NZ_JBMDIS010000005.1 coordinate 197,159, forward strand.
CACCCTGGTGGGCTGGCGCGTGGCCAAGCGTGGCGGGGAAAACCCCGAGTCGGTGCTGTTCAGCCTGTTCCTGCTGGGCATGCTCAGCGCGCGGGTCAGCTTCGTACTGATGTATTGGAGTTACTACAGCAACGACCCGCTGCAGATGGTCGACCTGCGCGACGGCGGCTTTCTGGCCTGGCCGGGCGTGATCGCGCTGATCCTCGGCGCGCTGCTGTACGGCTGGCGCCGCCCGGCCCTGCGCAAGCCGCTGAGCGCCGGGGTAATCACCGGCCTGGTGTTCTGGGGCATGACCAGCCTGTCCCTCAGCGTGTATGAAAAAGGCACACGACTGCCAGACATCACCTTGCGCACCGCCAACGGCGAGGTGGTGCAATTGGCCGACTATCAAGGCGGGCCGCTGGTGATCAACCTGTGGGCCACCTGGTGTCCGCCCTGCCGTCGCGAAATGCCGGTACTGGAAAGCGCCCAACGCATGCGCCCCGACGTGACCTTCCTGTTCGTCAACCAGGCCGAGAGCATGCAAAGCGTCAGCACCTACCTGGCCACCCAGGGCCTGAACCTGGACAACGTGCTGTTCGATGCCAGTGGTCGCCTGGGCCAGGCCGTGGGCTCCATGGCCTTGCCGACCACGCTGTTCTACCAAGCCGACGGACGCCTGATCAACAGCCACCTCGGTGAACTGTCCCAGGCCAGCCTGGCCCGTGCCATGGAACCCTTCGACTCCGCCCCCGCCGCCACGGCCCCCTCAAGGAAACCGACATGCCCCGCCTCCGCCACCTGCTGACCCTGCTGCCACTGAGCCTGGCCGCCACCCTGGCCCAGGCCGAAGACTGGCCGGCACCGATCAAACAGATCGAAGCCAAGGGTGCCAAGATCATCGGCAAATTCGATGCACCCAGCGGCCTCACCGGCTACGCCGCGCAGTATCAGAACCGTGGCATGGCCCTGTACCTGACCGCCGACGGCAAAAGTGTGATCGCCGGCAACCTGTACGACGCCCAGGGTAATGACCTGAGCAGCGCGCCCCTGGAAAAACTGGTGTACGCGCCGATGGCCAAGGAAGTCTGGGCCAAGATGGAAAAGAGCCACTGGATCCAGGACGGCGACAAAAACGCCCCCCGCACCGTCTACCTGTTCAGCGACCCCAACTGCCCGTACTGCAACATGTTCTGGGAACAGGCGCGGCCATGGGTGAAAGCCGGCAAGGTGCAGCTGCGACATATCATGGTGGGGATTATTCGCGAGGACAGCCCAGGCAAATCCGCTGCGCTGCTGGCCAGCAAAGACGCGCCCAAGGCCCTGGAAGAACACGAAGCCGCCGGCAAAGGCAGCAAGCTCAAGCCGCTGGAGAAAATCCCGGCGGATATCCAGGCCCAACTCAATGCCAATATGCAGTTGATGGATGACTTGGAGTTGTCGGCAACCCCGGCGATTTTCTACCTGGATGACAAGGGTGGCTTGCAGCAACAGCAAGGCGCGCCGTCGCCGGATAAGTTGGTGAAGATTCTTGGACCGAAATAAGCCGCGCCTGGGCTGACGCCATCGGGAGCAAGCCCCCTCCCACACTCGAGCCCCTTCCTTCAGGATGAACCCGGTCACTGTGGGAGGGGGCCTGCTCTCGATGAGGCCCGCGCAGGCTGCGAAAATTACAAGCCTTCCAGCTCCGCCATCAAATCACTCAAGCGATCCACCTTCTGCGCGCTGATCTCATTCGCCGCCAGCCCATCGATGTACTCGGCCAACGCCGCCACCGTGCTGCACTCGAACATCGCCCGCAGCGGCACATCCCGTTGCAGGGTTTTCTGCACCCGCGAGGCAATCTGCGTGGCCAGCAACGAGTGTCCGCCCAGTTCGAAGAAGTTGTCCTGTACCCCTACCCTTTCGACTTTCAGCACCTCGGCCCAGATCGCGGCCAAGGTGGCTTCAAGTGCGTTGCGCGGCGCCAGGGAGTCCTGGCTGTGCAATTGGCCGATCTCCAGGGTGGGCAGGGCCTTGCGGTCGAGCTTGCCGTTGGCGTTGAGCGGCAGGCGGTCCAGCCATAGCCAATGCAGCGGCACCATGTACTCCGGCAGCTCGGCGCGCAGGCGTTGCTTGATGCGGTCCAGGCGTTCGCCTGGGTTCAGGGTTTCATCGGCGGCCACCAGGTAGCCGACGAGGTGTTTGCCGTTGTCCCCCTCCTGCACGCCGACGGCCGCGTCGCGCACGTCCGATTGTTCGTGCAGGCGTGCTTCGATTTCCCCCAGCTCGATGCGGTAACCGCGAATCTTCACTTGGTGGTCGATACGCCCGACGTACTCCAGCACACCATCGCTGCGACGGCGTGCCAGGTCGCCGGTGCGGTACAAACGCTCGCCCGCCGCGCCGAACGGGTTCGGCACAAACACTGGGGCGGTGCGCAACGGGTCGCCGACATAGCCACGCCCCACACCGGTACCGGCTACGCACAACTCGCCTACCGCGCCTTGGGGCACCAGTTCCAACGCACCGTCCAGCAGGTACAAGCGGTTGTTGTCGGTCGGCGTCCCAATCGGCAGGTAAGTGCCACGGGTCGAGGCCAGGTCGACGCGGAAGAACGCCACGTCGTCCGAGCATTCTGCCGGGCCATAGGCGTTCACCAGGCCGATCTGCGGGTAACGCAGCAACCACTGGTGCGCCAGCTCCGGCGGCATGGCCTCGCCGGTGGGTAGCATCCAGCGCAGGCCATCGAGGCTGATGCGCTCCTCGGCCAGCATGCCCTGGATCAGCGACGGCACGCTTTCCAGCACCGTGATGCCTTGAGTCTGAACATGCGCCAGCAAGCCTTGGGGATAGTGGGCGATGGTGTTCGGCACAATATCCACCCGCGCCCCGAACAGCGGCGCGGCAAGGAATTGCCACACGGAAATATCGAAGCTTTGCGAGGCCGTCTGGGCGATCACATCCGTCTCGCTCAGTTGCAGGTAAGGCACTTTGCTCAACTGGTTATTGAGCATGCCGCGCTGCTCGACCATCACCCCTTTGGGCAAACCGGTGGAGCCCGAGGTGTAGATCACGTAGGCGAGGTTGTCCGGTGTGCTGTAGACACCAGGGTTGGCACCCCGGGACGGCACTTCCTCCCATACCAGCAACTGACAGTCAAAACCATCCAGCAACGCGATGGCCTGCTCGCGGCACGCCTCGGTGCACACCAGCAACGGCGTACGGCTCAGGTCGATGATGCTGCGCAAACGCTGGCTCGGCAGGCCGGGGTCCAGCGGCAGGTAACCGGCACCGGCCTTGAAGCTGCCGATGATCATGCCCAGCAAGTCAAGGCTACGCTCGGCCAGCAACGCCACCGGTTGGTCCAGGCCGACACCCGCCGCGATCAGCGCGTGACCGAGCCCGTTACTGCGACGGTTCAATTCGTCATAGGTCCACTGTCGGTCCAGGCAACTGGCGGCAATGCGCTGTGGATGGGCGGCGACCTGCGCTTCGAACAGTTCGACATAACTGCGTTCCAGCGGGTAGGCGTGCGCGCTCTGATTGCAGCCGTGCAACAGGAACGCACGTTCCTGCTCGCCCATCAGCGGCAGGTCGGCCATGTCGCCATGGAACCCGTGCATCAATGCCAGCAGCAAACGCTTGAACTCGCCGAGCATGCTTTGCACGGTGGTTTCGTCGAAGTAACGCTGGTCGTAAGACAGGTGCAACCCCAGGTCATCACCCGGATAGCACACCGCGGTCAGCGGGAAGTTGGTGTGGGTGCGGCCGGAGTCCGAGGTGGCATTCAGGCTTTGTGCGCGATCCAGTACCGAGACTTCCACCGGGGCATTTTCAAACACGAACAGGCTGTCGAACAGCGGCTGGCCCTTGGGCAACTCGCTGTGTTCCTGGATCGTGACCAGGGGCAGGTATTCGTACTCGCGCAGTTGCATGTTGCTGTCGAGCAAGCCGCTCAACCACTGGCGCACGCTGCAACGCTGGTCGTCCTCGGGCAGTTTTACCCGCAGCGCGATGCTGTTGATGAACAGGCCGACGGTGCGCTGCATCTCGGGCATGTCCACCGGGCGCCCAGCCACGGTGACGCCGAACAGCACGTCACGATCGCCGCTCAAGCGGCGCAGCACCAACGCCCATGCAGCCTGGGCGAAGGTGTTGACGGTGAGTTGATGGGCCTGCGCCAACTCGCGCAGTTGCGCACCGTCGCGGGCCTCGAGACGGGTGTAGCAGTCGCCCACCACCATGCCACCGCTATGGCCGGCATGTTCACGCAGGAATGGCCGGTCGCTCGGGATCGGCGTGGTGCGCTCGAAGCCTTGCAGGTTCTGCTGCCACCACTGGCGTGCTTCGCTCAGGTTCTGGCGTTGCAGCCAGGCAATGTAGTCGCGATAACGCGGCGGCGTGGCCAGTTGTGCCTCGCGCCCTTCGCCCAGGGCCATGTAGATCTCGAAGAAGTCATTCATCAACAACGAGCGGCACCACGCATCGATGAGGATGTGGTGGTTGCTCATCATGAACCAGTAGCGCTCGGCGCCGACGCGGATCAGGCGCAGGTGGAACGGCGCCTGGTTGAGCAGATCGAAACCGGCTTCGCGCTCCTTCTTGAGCAGCGCTTGCAGACGCGGCTCCTGCTCGCTTTCTGGATCAGCACTCCAATCCAGGTACTCAATCGGCGTACTGCCCGGCTGATGGATCACTTGCAGCATGTCTTCGCCAACGTTCCAACAGAACGAGGCACGCAAGGCTTCATGCCGGGCGATCACCGCCTGCCAGGCCTGGGCGAAACGCTCAGGGTCCAGGGCGCTGTCGATGCGGTAGCGGTCCTGCATATAGTAGAGACCCGTGCCCGGTTCCAGCAGGGTGTGCAGCAGCAAACCCTCCTGCATTGGCGTCAGCGGGTAGACGTCTTCGATGACGCTGGCGGGTACCGGCAAGCTGTCCAGTTGCGCCTGACTCAAGTGCGCCAGGGGGAAGTCCGACGGCGTGAAACCGCCAACATCGTCCCTGAGGCAGTGCGCAATCAGGCTGCGCAGTTCGGCCAGGTAGGCATCGGCCAGAGCCTGGAGAGTCTGCCGATCGAAGCGTTCGCGGCTGAAGGTCCAGCGCAGCACCAGCTCACCGCCGTATACCTGGCTGTCGACGCTCAGTTCGTTGGGCAGTGGCGCGTCCGGGTCATGGGCCAGGCCGGCGGATTCATCCAGCGGGTGGAACAGCGCATCGGCGCCAAAGCTCTGGTCGAATTGACCGAGGTAGTTGAAGGTGATGCCGGCGCTGGGCAGCCCGGCCAGGGTCTGCTTGCACAGGTCGTCCGCCAGGTAACGCAGCACGCCATAGCCGAGGCCCTTGTGGGGGATGCCGCGCAGTTGCTCCTTGATCGCCTTGATCGAAGCGCCCTGCTCCGCCAGTGGGGTCAGGCGCAGCGGATAAGCACTGGTGAACCAGCCGACGCTACGGGTCAGGTCGATATCATCGAACAGGGTTTCACGACCATGGCCTTCCAGCTGGATCAGCGCCGAATCATGCCCACTCCAGCGGCACACCACACGGGCCAGCGCGGTCAACAGCAGGTCATTGACCTGGGTGCGGTAGGCGCTGGGGGCCTGTTGCAGCAACTGGCGGGTGTGTTCGGCATCCAGGCAAACGCTGACGGTATCCGCATCCCGATTACGCAGCGCGCCTAGAGGACGCGTCACCGGCAATGCCACGGCCGGGCCGGCCAATTGAGCCTGCCATACCGTCAATTCCTCGCGCAGGGATTCACTGTGGGCATAAGCCTGCAAGCGCGCAGCCCAGTCACGCAGGGCGCTGGTCTTGGCCGGCAGGCTGACGGACTGGCCTTCGCTCAGTTGGCGATAGACGTTTTGCAGATCCTCCAGCAGCACCCGCCACGACACGCCATCGACCACCAGGTGATGGATAGCGATCAGCAGGCGCTGTTGCCCTTGCGGGCCATCCACCAGCAAGGCGCGCAACAGCGGGCCGTGCGCCAGGTCGAGGCTGCGCTGGGTCTCGGTGAACAGCGCGGTGCACTGCGCCATATCGTGCACGTGCGCCTGCATCAGCACGCCGCCCTGGGGCACGGCCAAGTGCTCGGCGTGCCATTGCGCGTCGCGCTGGCTGAAGCTCAGGCGCAGCGCGTCGTGGTGTTCCAGCACCGCCAACAGCGCTTGCTCCAGGCGATGGGGCTCGAGCAGTTGCAGGGGCTTGAGGACAAGCGCCTGGTTCCAATGCTGACGTTCGGGAATCGGGGTATCGAAGAACCACTGCTGGATGGGCGTCAGGCCCGAGCTGCCGGTGAGCACGCCCTGCTCGGCCGTCACTTGCTCGACGAGCGTGGCAACCGCCGCCAGGGTTTGCACGGTCTGGTGCTGGAACAGGTCGCGGGGGCTGAAGTGAATCCCCGCCTGCCGCGCACGGCTGACCACCTGGATCGACAGGATCGAGTCGCCGCCCAGTTCAAAGAAGTTATCGTCCAGGCCGACTTGCGGCACGTTCAACACGGCGCACCAGATCGCGGCCAGGGTGCTTTCCAACGGGTTGCGCGGGGCCACGTACTGTTGGCGGTTGGCTTCCGGGTCCGGTTGCGGCAAGGCACGCCGGTCGAGCTTGCCGTTGGCGGTCAACGGCATGCTGTCCAGCACGATCAGGTGCGCGGGCACCATGTAGTCCGGCAGTTGCGCCTTGAGATGCGCCTTGAGCGCATCGCGTAATGCGCCGTGCTCGGCATCGCTGACCAGGTACGCCACCAGCTGTTTGCCGCTGGGCGAATCCAGCGCCAGCACCACGGCCTCGCGTACGGCCGCATGTTCCAGCAGGCGGGTTTCGATCTCGCCCAGTTCGATACGGAAGCCACGAATCTTCACTTGATGGTCGATCCGCCCCAGGTACTCCACCAGGCCATCGACGCGTTGGCGCACCAGGTCGCCGGTGCGGTAAAGACGCCCGCCGTCACGCGCGAAGGGATCGGCCACGAAGCGTTCGGCGGTCATGCCCGGACGCTGGTGATACCCCTGGGCCAGGCCGGCGCCACCGACGTACAACTCACCGGTCGCACCTTGCGGCACCAAGGCCAGGTCGGCGTCGAGAATGTACGCCACGCGGTCCCCGATGATGCTGCCGATCGGTACGCTGCCGGCGCCCTCCTCCAACTGCTCGGGCGCGAGGCTGGCCAGCGGCATCACCACGGTTTCGGTCGGCCCATAGGCGTTGAAAAACACCTGCGGCTGGAACGCTGCGCGGATGCGCTGCAAGTGTTCGCCGGTCAACGCCTCGCCACCGGTGATGCACATGCGCACCGGCAACGTCTGATGTTGGGTGGCCAGCCACTGCGCCAACTGGCTGCCGTAGCTCGGCGTAAAGCCGAGGATATTGATGCGATGGGTACGGATCAGCGCGCAGATCTCTTCTGCATCCCACTGGCCCTGGGCGCGTAATACCACCCGCGCACCGCAGAGCAACGGCACCAGCAAACGTTCGGTAGCGGCGTCGAAGTTGATCGAATAGAAGTGCAGTTCGCAGTCGTCCGGGCGCATGCCGAAGCGCTCGATCACGGCCTGGCAGTGCATGGCGATTTCGCCGTGCGACACCACCACGCCCTTGGGCTTGCCGGTGGAACCGGAGGTGTAGATCAGGTAGGCCTGGTGCTGCGCCAGGCTGATAAAGGGCAGTTCATCGGCCGGGTAATTCTCCAGCACCGGAAGGTCATCTTCCAGGCACCAGCAGGCCACGGTCGCCGGCAGTTCACCCAGGGCTTCGAACATCGCTGCATCGCTGAGCAGCAGGCCAATGCCGCTGTCTTCGATCATGTAGTGCAAGCGGTCCAGCGGGTATTCCGGGTCGAGCGGTACATAGGCACCGCCCGCCTTGAGGATCGCCAACAGGCCGACGACCATTTCCAGGGCGCGCGGCAACGCCAGGCCGACGCGTACCTGCGGGCCGACACCACGCTCGCGCAGCATCCAGGCCAGGCGGTTGGCGCGGGCGTCCAGCTCGCGGTAGCTGAGGGTAACGCCGGCGAAGGTCAGCGCGGGCGCATCGCCACGGGCTTTTGCCTGTTGGCTGAACAGCGTGTGAATGCACTGATCAAGGCGGTGCTCGCCCGCTTCGACGCCCAGGCTGTCCTGCAACGCGCGCTGTTCCGTGGCGCTGAGCAAAGGCAATTCGCTCAGACGCTGCTCGGGGCTGGCGATCAGCGCTTGCAACAGATTGCGCCAATGCTCGGCCATCCGCGCAATGCGCGGCTCATCGAACAAGTCGGTGCTGTAGGTCAGGCAGCACCCCAGGCGATGGTCAAGGTCGGTGACTTCCAGATTGAGGTCGAACTTGGTCGCGCGCGCATCGTTGGCCAGGTACTCGACCGTCATGCCGGCCAGTTGGCGGCTCTGCTGGAACTCCCAACGCTGCACGTTGCACATCACCTGGAACAACGGGTTGTACGCCGCACTGCGCGGCGGTTGCAAGGCTTCGACCAGATGGTCGAACGGCAGGTCCTGATGGGACTGGCCCTCGATCACGGTGTGACGCACCTGTTCGAACAACTCACCCACGGTCATCTGCCCATTGAGCTGGCAACGCAGCACCTGGGTATTGAGGAACGCGCCGATCAGCCCTTCGCTTTCCGGGCGAATCCGGTTGGCCACGGGGGCGCCGATGCGCAAGTCGGTCTGGCCGCTGTAGCGGTAGAGCAACACGGCCAGGGTGGCGGTCATGGTCATGAACAGGGTCAGGCCGCGTTCGGCGTTGAAGGCGCGCACGCGGGCCGCCAGGTCATCGCTCAATTCGAAACGGTACAGCTCGCCACGATGGCTTTGTACCGGTGGCCGTGGGCGGTCGCCGGGCAGTTCCAGCAGCGGGTGCTCATGACCCAGTTGCGCGGTCCAGTAATCCAGCTGGCGTTGGCGTTCGCCGGCTTCCAGCCATTGGCGTTGCCACACGCTGTAGTCGAGGTATTGCACGGGCAACGGCGCCAGCGGCGAGTCGCGCTCGTCGATAAAGGCTTCGTACAACGCGCTGAGTTCACGGGCAAAGATGTCCATGGCCCAGCCTTCGGTGACGATATGGTGCAGGGTCAGCACCAGGTAGTGCTCCTGCTCACCGGCCTTGACCAGGCACGCGCGCAGCAGCGGGCCGGTTTCCAGGTTGAACGGTGTGTGGGCTTCATGGTCGGCCAGCTGCTGCAAGCGTTGCTGGCGCTCGGTTTCGCAGAGCGCCGAGATGTCCTGCCAGCCCATGCGCACGCCGGACTGCGGCGCGACCTTCTGATAGGCCACGCCATCGACACTCGGGAAGGTGGTGCGCAAGGTTTCATGGCGCATGATCAAGGCTTGCAACGCCGCCTCGAAACGCCCCACATCCAGCACCCCGCGCAGGCGCGCCATGCCGCCGACGTTGTAGGCCGGGCTGTCCGGCTCCATCTGCCAGAGGAACCACATGCGCTGCTGGGAATAGGACAACGGCACCGGTTCGCTGCGGTCGACCTTGGCGATGGTGGTTTGTTGGTTGCGTTGCCCCGACGCCTGGATCAGCCCGACCTGTTCAGCAAAAGCGCCCAACTCGCTGGCTTCGAACAACGTGCGCAACGGCAGCTCGACGTCACAGGCCTGGCGGGTACGGGAGATGATTTGCGTGGCCAGCAGCGAGTGGCCGCCCAGGGCGAAGAAGTCATCGTGCAGGCCGATCTTCGGCAGGCCAAGGACCTCGCGCCAGATCGCGGCGATCTGCTGTTGCAGCGGCGTTTCAGGCTCGACGTGCTCACGGGTTTGCCACACCGGCTCCGGCAAAGCGCGGCGGTCGAGCTTGCCGCTCGGGCTCAGGGGCATGGCGTCCAGACGCATCAGCAGGGCGGGCACCATGTACTCCGGCAGCTCGGCGGCCAGGGCGGTTTTGACCTGCTGTTCGTCCAGCTCGGCATGGGCGGTGTAGTAGCCGATCAACTGTGCGTCACGCACCAGCACCACGGCCTGGGCGATGCCGTCCAGGGCGAGCAGGCGCGCTTCGATTTCTTCCGGCTCCACCCGGAAACCGCGGAGCTTGACCTGTTGGTCGAGACGGCCGAGGTACTCAAGCACACCGTCGGCGCTCCACCGGGCGCGGTCACCGGTGCGGTACAGGCGCGCACCTTGGTGGTCGGCGACAAAGCGCTCAGCGGTCAACCCAGGACGACCGAGGTAACCCCGCGCCAGGCCAATGCCACCGATGCACAGCTCACCCGGCACGCCAACGGGCACGGGGTTGAGCTGCTCATCCAGCACGCGACAGATCACATTGCCCAGTGGGCGGCCAATCGGCGAGCGCTCGCCATCCTCCACGCGGCAGTGCCAGTGCGTCACGTTGATCGCGGTCTCGGTCGGGCCATAACGATTGTGCAATTGCACCGCCGGCAACTGCGCCAATACGCGGTTGCGCAGCTCGGCGGGCAAGGCTTCACCACCGGAGAACAGGCGGCGCAGGCTGGTGCATTCGGCCACCAAGGGTTCATCGATAAACAGCTGCAACAGCGGCGGCACGAAGTGCAGCGTGGTCACGCCGTGTTCCTGGACCAACTGCGCGATACGGTGCGGATCACGATGCTCGCCAGGGCCAGCCAGCACCAGGCGGCAGCCGGTGATCAGCGGCCAGAAGCATTCCCACACCGACACGTCGAAACTGATCGGCGCCTTTTGCATCAGCACATCCGTGTGGTTGAGCTGATAGGTGGCTTGCATCCATTGCAAGCGTTCGGCCAGGGCCGCATGGGTGTTGCCCACGCCCTTGGGCTGGCCGGTGGAGCCGGAGGTGTAGATCACGTAGGCGAGGTTGTCACCCTCTAGGTGCAGGCCCGGGGGCTGGGTCGGCCAACTGTCGAGGTGCAGGCTGTCCATGGCGATCACGCACACGCCATCGGCCGTCGGCAGGTGTTCGAGCAAGGCGGTCTGGGTCAGCAGCAGGTGCGCGCGGCTGTCCCGGAGCATGTAGGCCAGGCGCTCGGCGGGGTAGTCCGGGTCCAGCGGCACATAGGCACCGCCGGCCTTGATAATCGCCAGCAGGCCGATCAGCAACTGCGGCGACCGCTCGGCAGCGATGGCCACGCACACGTCCGGGCCAACGCCTTTGTCGCGCAGGTAATGGGCCAGGCGGTTGGCCTGGGTATGCAGTTGGGCGAACGTCAGGCTGCCGTCCTGCCAGACCAGCGCGGTGTTATCAGAGACAGATGGGTTGAGCAGTTCGGGCAGCCATTGTTGAGCGGGGGCACACGGCGCCTGGCTCCACGCTTGCTGTTCGTCCTGCTGCATCAGCTTGAGGTCGCCGAGGGCACGCTGCGGATGCTCGCAGATCGCGTGCAGCAGGTGGATGAAGTGTTCGGCCAGGCGCTGGATCGTCGCAGGCTCGAACAGTTCATCGGCGTAGTCGAACGACAGGCCCAGGCGCCCATTGCGGTCTTCTTCAGTGTGCAGTTGCAGGTCGAACTTGGCTTCGCGGCTGTGCCACGGCAGCTCGTCGGCAAGCATGCCCGGCAGGCGGCGCAAGGCACTCAGGTCGCGTTGCTGGTGGTTGAACATCACTTGGAACAAACCCTGTTCGCGGGCCTGCGGGAACGCCTCCAGCAGTTGTTCAAAGGGCAAGTCCTGATGCGCCTGGGCGCCCAAGGCGGCCTGGCGTGTCGCGGCCAATAGCTGGTTGAACGGCAAACGCCCGTCCAGTTCGGCGCGCAGCACCAGCGTGTTGATAAAGAAACCGACCAGGCCCTGGGTTTCCTGGCGTGGGCGGTTGGCGTTGGGCACGCCAATGCGGATATCGCGCTGGCCACTGTAGCGATAGAGCAAGGTCTGGAACGCCGCCAGCAACAGCATGAATGGCGTGGACTCATGGGACTGGGCAGTCTGGCGAATCGCTTCGCTGAGGCTGGCGCCCAGGCGCACGCTGTGGCGTGAAGCAGTGTGGCGTTGCTGCGCCGAGCGCGGGTGGTCGGTGGCCAGGCTCAAGGCCGGATGCTCCTCCCCCAGTTGCGCTTTCCAGTACGCCAGTTGGCGCTGGCCTTCGCCTTCGGCCAGCCATTGGCGTTGCCAGCTTGCGTAGTCGGCGTACTGCAAAGCCAGGGGTGGCAACGCCAGGGTTTGGCCCTGGGCAGCGGCGGCATACAGTCGCGAGAACTCGTCGATGAGCAGATTCAGCGACCAGCCGTCAGCAATGATGTGGTGCAGCGTCACCAGCAGTTGATGATCTTCATCCTCCAGGCGTACCAGGGTCACCCGCAGCAGCGGGCCGTTTTCCAGGTCGAACTGGGCACGCGCTTCGTCCTCGCGGATCTGTTGCGCGCGGGCGTCACGTTCGGCGGCGGGCCGGTGGCTGAGGTCGATGACGTGCAGATCGAAATCGCTGTTGGCGTCCACACGCTGGAAGGCTTGGCCATCGCGCTCATAGAAACGTGTGCGCAGGGCTTCGTGGCGCTGGATCAAGTGCTGGAAGCTGGCACGTACCGCGTCCTCATCCAGCTCGCCACGCAAACGCAGGGCGCCGGGGATGGTGTAGGCGCTGCTCAGGGGATCCAGTTGCCAGGTGATCCACAAGCGATTCTGGGCCAGGGATTGGGGCAGGTCTTCGTCGCGCGATAGGGTGTGGATCGCGCCTTGGGCAACGCCACCGTCCTGTTGCAATTGCGCGATATGCGTGGCAAAGCCTTCCAGGGTCGGGGCTTCGAACAGCATGCGCAGGTTCAGCTCCAGGCCGAGGTCTTCGCGCAGGCGCGCGACCACCTGGGTGGCGGTGATGGAGTTGCCGCCGAGCAGGAAGAAGTGATCGTCGGCCGCCACGCTCGCCACGTGCAACTGTTCGCACCAGATCGCCGCGATCCGGCTTTGCAGCTCCGACCCCTGCGCCGCATTAGGCGCCGGCGCATGCAGGTCGGGGAACTGCGCATAGCTATCGAGGCTGCCATCGGCATGACGCACCGCGCAGGCCGCGCGTTGCAGCTTGCCGCTGGAGGTCTTGGGCAAGGCACCGGGGTTGAGCAGCAGCACCACGCACGGCGCCTCTTGGTAGGCCTCGGCCACGGCCTGGCGGATGGCTTTGATCAGCGCTTCAGGCGGCAAGATCTTCTGCACGCTGCGGCTGATTTCCGCCGCAATGCCAATACCTTCCTGGCCCTGATCATTCACCGCGAACGCCGCAACGCGACCCTTGCGCACCACTTCCACTTCGCGCTCGATGGTCTGCTCGATGTCCTGGGGATACAGGTTGTGCCCGCGCACGATCAGCAGGTCTTTCAGGCGGCCGGTGATGTACAGCTCGCCCTCGCGGATAAAGCCCAGGTCACCGGTGCGCAGCCAGGTGCGGCCGGCGTGCTGTACGAAGGTCTTGGCGCTGGCTTCGGGGTTGCGCCAGTAGCCATGGGCGATGCTCGGCCCGCTGGCCCAGATTTCGCCGACGCCGTTGTCGGCCAGTTCGCTCAAGGTGTGCGGGTCGACGATCAGCACCCCATGGTCCGGCTGGCTCGTGCCGCAACTCATGATCGCACTGCCCTGCCCTGGTTCGGCGCGGTTGGCGGCCAACGCCTGTTCGTCGACACGCAGCGCGGGGATGCCCTGGCCACGGCGGCCACCGGCGACAAAGAGGGTCGCTTCGGCCAGGCCGTAGGAGGCGAAGAAGCTGTTCGCGGTGAAACCGCAACGGGCGAATTTCTCGGCGAAGCGTTCCAGGGTGTCGAGGCGGATCGGCTCGGAGCCGGAATAGGCCACGCGCCACTGGCTCAGGTCGAGACGCGCCAACGCCGACTCACTGACCCGCTCACTGCATAAACGGTAGGCGAAATCCGGGCCGCCGCTGATGGTACCTCCGTATTCGCTGATCGCTTCCAGCCAACGCAGCGGCCGGCCGAGGAAGTACGCCGGCGACATCAGTACGCAGGGCACGCCGCTGAAAACCGGTTGCAGCAGGCCGCCGATCAGGCCCATGTCGTGGTACAGCGGCAGCCAGCTGACGATCACATCGTCCGGGTTCACGTCGATGCCGAAGCCTCGGCGGATCAGCACTTCATTGGCAACCAGATTGCCGTGGCTGACTTGTACGCCCTTCGGCAACGCGGTGGAGCCAGAGGTGTATTGCAGGAAGGCAATGTCGTCGGGTTGCAGGTCGGGGGCGCGCCAGCTGTCCGCGATTTGTGCGTCCAGGGTGTCGACACTCAACACCGGCGGCGCGTTTTCGAGCTGCGCCAAGCCATCGCCGAGGCTGGCGATGGTCAGCAGCAGGCGCGGCTCGGCGTCGGCGATGATCGACAGCAGGCGCGCCTGGTGATGCCGGCGGGTGGACTCCGGCGGGTAGGCCGGCACTGCAATGATGCCGGCGTACAGGCATCCGAAGAACGCCGCGACATAGTCCGGGCCGCTGGGGAACAGCAGCACCGCACGCTCGCCCAACGTTGCGTTGGCCTGGAGGGCGGCGGCGATGGTGCGGGCGCGCAGGTCCAGGTCGCGGTAACTGAGCACGACGCTCTGTTCGGCGGACTCGGCGAGAAAGCGCAGGGCCACTTGGTCCGGGGTCTGCTCGGCACGCTGTTGAAGGGACTGGACCAGGGTGCGGGGAAGTTCGAAGGCGTCCATCTTGGGGTTCCTGCCTGAAATCGGCTTACGGGAAATTCGGGAATGGGAGGGGGCGTTCAGCCGGCGGCCAGTTGCCGCGCCGTGCCATTGCGCCAGCGGGCCAGGTGCTCGTCGGCATAACGCCGCAGGCAGCGCAGCACGGCGCTTTCGTGCTGCACGAGAAAGAAGTGGTGGCCGTCGAACATATCCAGGGAAAAGCCACTGGCGGCGTCGGCCTGCCAATCGAGCAATTGGTCGGCGCGCACACTGTCCTGCTTGCCGCCGAACACATGGATCGGCATGTCCAGCGGCGTGCGCTGGTCATAGGTGAAACTGCCGCACAGCAGGAAATCGGCGCGCAGGATCGGCAGCATCAATTTCATCAACTCGGGATTGGCCAGGGCTTCTTCGGCGGTGCCTTGCAGTTCGCGCAGGCGGGCGATCAGTTGCTCATCGGTCTTTTCAATGGCGTATTCACTGACATCACGGCGCGCGGGCCCGGCGGTGCCGGAGGCGAACAATGCCAGCGGCGCAGGCACATGGCGCTCGTTCAGCGCATGCGCCAGCTCGAAGGCCAGCAGGCCACCCAGGCTGTGACCGAACAGCGCGTAGGGGCCGTCCAGGTCGCGACTGATTTCATCCGCCAACTGCGCGGCCAATACCTTGATATCACGCTGCAACGGCTCGTCCATGCGCATGCCACGCCCGGGCAACTCCAGCGGGCACACTTGCAACCACTCCGGCAGGGCGCGGCGCCAACGCACGTAGACCATGGCGCTGGCCCCTGAATAAGGCAGGCAAAACAGGCGCAGTCGAGTCGGCGCACTCATCGCCGGTGGCCCCCACACTGAATCACGCTGTATGCACGATAGAAACCCATCTCGCCCTCCTGCGGGTGCTGATCCTTGGCCGTTTTACTAACGGACCTGTCACCCAGAAGAACGGACGGCACCGGCAAATAATTAGTCGCCGGGGGTGAGCGAGACGTGGCTCACACCTTCCGCAAAGGCATAAGATTAGTTCGCCTTCTCATTTGACAATCATTATCATTAAGCATAATTTATTGCCCGATGTGTAGGAGGCCTCAGCAAGGACGCCCTCCCCTAACCTCTTTAGCGACAAGGTGATTTCCATGACGGAACAAGTATCCACAGGCAGGTGCGACTCACCGCTGCTCCAGGCATTCGTCGACAATCGGCTGATCCTGGTAAAGATCGCAGCACGAATTACCGGGTGCCGCTCCCGGGCCGAAGATGTGGTGCAGGACGCCTACTTCCGGCTGCAATCGGCACCGACGATCACCTCATCGTTCAAGGCCCAGTTGAGTTACCTGTTCCAGATCGTGCGCAACCTGGCGATCGATCACTACCGCAAGCAAGCCCTGGAGCTCAAGTACTCGGGCACGGAAGAGGAAGGCTTGAATGTGGTGATTCATGGCGCATCACCGGAAACCACCCACATCAATTTCAACACCCTGGAAAACATCGCCGACGCCCTGACGGAGCTGCCCCAGCGCACCCGCTATGCATTCGAGATGTACCGCCTGCACGGCGTGCCGCAAAAGGACATCGCCAAGGAACTGGGTGTGTCGCCAACCCTGGTGAACTTCATGATCCGTGATGCGCTGGTGCATTGCCGTAAGGTGTCGGGCAACCATAGCGACACGTTTGCGCGGCGGGTTTGATAACGCCCTGAAGCGTTCCCTGCGGGGAAAAATCGAAAGATTGGAACAATGCAGGGAGCTGCAAACATGCAGCCCTCCGACATTGACTCGACCTGTCTTTGATCAAACCGACATCACCACAATTTGTCGCAGGTTGAAATCGTTTCCATGTCCCGACGGTTCATGGCTATGAATTTGAAGTGTCATCACTGGAGACGACGCTTCGAACTCAAGCGTGAGCTTTACTTGAGTTCGATCAGGAAAGAGTGTCTCGGGTGTTTTTTGATTCACATCGGCACTCAGTGACAACCTGGGTACCGTATAAGAGCTATTAGCCCGCTGTACGAGCACAGAAAATGAATAAACCTGCCCAACCAGCAAACGCGAGAACGTCTTCTCCAGCAAAACACCGTCTGACTGATGGGTATAAGTGTAAAAGTGCGCATACCAGTCGTCGCCACTACGCTGGATAATCAAGTCGCGAGGATCATTTATCGCACTCCCTTCCTCCCAGTGATTCAAGTTTTTAAATTCGAAATCAGTTCTATCAAAAAAGGCGTAACGCACTGACTGCCTGATGCCTTTTGTGGTGACACGCAGTTCTTGTACAGGGTCGGCTTCCAGCAAAGCTACCCTGTCATACTTCACATAAAACTTGACATCAATGGATGACCAATTCGCAAGTTGGTTGAGGAAATAGCGTGTGATCTGAAATTGAAATCCGTTGAGAACCTCATAGGGTTTCACTTCATAGGCTTTCATTACCCAAAGGGAAATCGGTTGACCATCCTCATCCGTACCCGTGACTTCGCACCACACAAACTGCCCGACTTCGATAAATGGATAAGGAATAAGGCTCGCATTGACGCTCCCGGGGAAGATTGCCAAATCCAGGTTCTCGCTGTCTCCTGCTTCCACCAGATAGACACCAGGCACATCCACGTCACTGGGCGACAGTGGCATGATGGTCAGGTCCAATGCCAACGACTGACCCAGGAACACACCGTTCTGCTCGACGGTATAAAAAATCTCGACCGTATATCCAATACACCGGCCAATGACAGGCGCGGGAACGAAGAATTCCAGGTGTTTTGATTCATTGCCATGCTGGGGTGCAATAACGGGATTGGCTCCCGCTATCGGCGTTTTGAAATAAACGGTGTAGAGCGCGTTCGTTGACATGTCATCCAACGTGATTTCTACCGTTCCCCCATTGCGTGCGAGCAAAGGATTTAACGTCGGTCCTTGGGCATGTCTAACTGAAGGTGGCGCAAATTCAATTGGCTCAAGTAATTTACCGGATGCATTTGCCATGGGGGACTCTCTTCGACTGAGGCCGCAAATGTGCGGCTTCCACGCGGAAAGAGTTAATAACAAGTGTCATAGACCGCCTACTGTGAGAATTGACAGTTTTATTCCCATTCAGACCAGCGGTACTTAACCACCCGAACACCGAGTAATCGTTTTAATTCCCAGGCACGGCCATCACATCAATGCGATACGGCTCGAAAATCTTCAACATCTCGCCGTTATCGCGTAAACGTTTGAGCAGTTCGGCAAACGCCGACCCGCTGATCGGCGCCTTGGGTCGCAGCAAGGCGTAATGGTGGTACACCTGATCAATGCGCTCCGACACCATCAACTGGCCCGCCATCTCGGCATTGCGCACCATGAAGTCACTCAGGTATGAACGCGTGACCAGCGCGATATCGGCACGGCCACGGGCGACCATCAGCAGGTTGCTGTCATGGGAGTAGGTCAGCGTCGCGTTGAAGTGCTCGGCCATGTACCTGGGGTCGGCGTTGAAGTTGGCGAAGGCGTAGTGATAACCGCTGAACACCGCCAGGCGCTTGCCGGTCAGGTCGTTGAAATAGCTTTGATCGCGGTCGGGTTCATGCTGGGCGACGAACACTTCGGCATCTTCAAGCCCCATGTCGACACTGGTGTGGGGAATCTTCTGCCAGCCCCAGTCCGGGTTTTCGAAGATCGCCATGTCCACCCGGCCTTGCTCGAAATCCCGGAAACGCCGGGGGATGGAGGTGGGGACCAGCACAAATTGGTAGTCCGCCTGCGCGGCGTTCAGCGCTTCCACCAGTTGCGGCAGCAAACCGGTGTCTGCGCCCTGCTCAGGGCGTACGGTGTAGGGCGGGAAATGCGCGGCGCC
Organism: Pseudomonas sp. FG86; assembly: GCF_057808775.1. NCBI lineage: Bacteria > Pseudomonadati > Pseudomonadota > Gammaproteobacteria > Pseudomonadales > Pseudomonadaceae > Pseudomonas > Pseudomonas sp. FG86. Next base: position 215,499 of record NZ_JBMDIS010000005.1, read on the forward strand.
AATCCTTACCAATTGCGCGGCCGAAGCTGGCATCCACCCTGCGGTGCCCAGTGCCCATAAAGAAAGTCCTGCAGCCAGCCGCCATGGCGAAAACATCGAGGCACACACCGTTCACTATTCTGATGGCGATAAGCTAGGCGTTTTTGTCTGGCGAGACAACTTTTCCACCGCCAAATTAACAGCTTGCGCCTTAATCGGCCTTCAACACCATCAACAAAGCCTCTTCGGCCAATTGTTCAAGGGTCAGGCTGCCCTCGGCACGGAACCAGGTGGTGGTCCAGGACAAGGCCCCCGTGAGAAAGCGCCGGGCAATAAACACATCGCCCTTGATATAGCCGGCGGCCTTGGCCTCGCCCAGCACCTGCAACCAGAGTTGCTCATACACATCACGCAGGGCCAGCACCTGGGCCTGGCCTTCGGCCGACAGCGAGCGCCATTCGTATACCAGCACCGCCATCGCCTCGCCGCTGCCGCCCATGATCGACTGCAATTCGCAGCGAATCAGCGCCAACACACGCTCGCGCACGTTCGTCGCTTCTTCCAGCGACGCCCGCATCAACGCGGTGTTGTAGTGGATGGTTTCCTCCATCACCGCGCGCAGGATCTCGTCCTTGCTCTTGAAGTGATGAAAGATGCTGCCGGACTGAATGCCCACGGCGCTGGCCAGGTCGCGCACGGTGGTGCGTTCAAAGCCCTTGTTGCGAAACAGGTGAGCCGCGGTTTGCAGCAACTTGCCCCGGGCACTGTCGGGGTCGGTCAATTGGCCGCCGTCGACCATGGTGCGCATCACCCGCAGGGCTTTGTGCTCATCCATGCTGCTCTCCTCTACTTCTTTGACGTCTTGGGCGGCAATTTAGGCCGTGGCCGCCACCCAAGCAAGCGCTTGGCTAAAACTTGTATCCGAAGTTTACAAACCAAGCGCTTGCTTGGTAGGATCAAAGCCAGCCATTCGAGGAAGGATTTCTCATGAGCAAGACGGTTCGTATCGGCTGCGCCAGTGCCTTCTGGGGCGACACCTGCACTGCCGCTGCCCAGTTGGTGCACGGCGGCAAGCTGGATTACCTGGTGTTCGACTACCTCGCGGAAGTCACGATGTCGATCCTGGCCAGCGCCCGGATGAAAGATCCCCAGGCCGGCTACGCCACAGACTTTGTCGAGGTCCTCGCGCCGTTGCTGGGCGATATCCAGCGCCAGGGCATCCGCGTGATCAGCAATGCCGGCGGGATCAACCCGCACGCCTGCGCCGCCGCCCTGCAAGCGGCCTGTGACAAGGCCCACGTGCCGCTGAAAATCGCGGTGCTGCTGGGCGATGACCTGCACGCCCAACTCCCGCACCTGCAAGGCATCACTGACATGTTCAACGGCGCGCCCCTGCCGCCCCTGTGCGTGTCTGCCAACGCCTATCTGGGCGCACCGGGCATTGCCCAGGCGCTGAAGCTGGGCGCCGATATCGTCATCACCGGCCGGGTGGTCGACAGCGCGGTGGTCAGTGCGGCATTGGTGCATGAATTCAACTGGTCCTGGCAGGATTACGACCGCCTCGCCCAGGCCGCCCTGGCCGGGCATATCATCGAATGCGGCGCCCAGTGCACCGGCGGCAACTTCACCGACTGGCGCGACGTGCCGGACTACGAACACATCGGTTTCCCCATTGTTGAAGTCAGCGCCGACGGCCAGTTCACCGTCAATAAAGTCGAAGGCAGCGGCGGGCTGATCAGCGAACTGAGCGTGGCCGAACAACTGCTCTACGAAATCGGCGACCCCCGCGCTTACCTATTGCCTGACGTGATCTGCGATTTCAGCCAGGTCAAATTGCACCAGCAAGGCAAGCACAGCGTGCGCCTGCATGGCGCCAAGGGCTTGCCGCCCACCGCTCAATACAAAGTCAGCGCCACCTACCCCGATGGTTTTCGCTGCACCGCCAGTTGCCTGATCGCCGGGATCGACGCGGTGGCCAAGGCCGAGCGGGTCAGCCAGGCGATCATCCACAAGACCTCGGAGCTGTTCAGCCAACAAGGCTGGGCGCCCTACACCGAGGTGAATATCGAATTGCTCGGCAGTGAAGCCACCTACGGCGCCCACGCCCAACGCCATGACTGCCGCGAAGTGGTGGTGAAGATCGCGGTGCGGCACCCGAGCAAGCAGGCACTGGCGCTGTTCGCCCGCGAGATCGCCCAGGCGGCCACTGGCATGGCGCCGGGGCTGACCGGCATCGTCGGTGGGCGGCCGACGGTGTATCCGCTGATTCGACTGTTTTCATTCCTGGTCGATAAGTCTGCGTGTGCGTTGCTCATCGACGTCCAGGGCCAGCGTCACACCTGCGAACTGCCCACCCGCGATGCGCTGGGCACGCCCTCCGCCCCTGTCGACCCACCCATGCCCGAGGGCCGTGCCGACGCCAGCGTGCCCCTGGTGAAACTCGCCGTGGCGCGCTCTGGCGACAAGGGCAACCACAGCAATATCGGGGTGATCGCCCGCGACCCGGCGTACCTGCCGTGGATCGCCGAGACCCTGACCCCAGCCGTGGTCGTCGACTGGATGAGCCACGTGCTCGACCCGCTCCACGGCCGTGTCGAACGCTGGTACCTGCCGGGCAGCCACAGCCTCAACTTCCTGCTGGAAAATGCCCTGGGCGGCGGCGGTATCGCCAGCCTGCGCATTGACCCGCAAGGCAAGGCCTTTGCCCAGCAACTGCTGGAAATCCCCATCGCCGTGCCGCAACACATCGCCGATCAATGCCAATAAAAGGAATGTCGCCGTGGCCTTCGACTCGATCTTCAAAGCCAACCTGTTCCAGGGTCACACCGTGATTGTCACCGGCGGCGGCAGCGGCATTGGCCGCTGCACCGCCCATGAACTGGCAGCCCTCGGTGCCCAGGTGATCCTGGTCGGGCGCAAGCCGGAAAAACTGCAAAAGGTCGCGGCGGAAATTGCCGAAGACGGTGGCAGCGCCCACGGGCTGGCCTGCGATATTCGCGATGAAGAGGCGGTGAAAGCGCTGGTCACGCAGGTCCTCAATGACCACGGCCCGATCCATGGGCTGGTCAACAACGCCGGCGGCCAGTACCCGTCGCCGCTCGCGTCGATCAATCAAAAAGGCTTCGAAACCGTACTGCGCACCAACCTGGTCGGCGGCTTCCTGATGGCGCGCGAGGTGTTCAACCAGTCGATGAGCAAACACGGCGGCGCCATCGTCAACATGCTCGCGGACATGTGGGGCGGCATGCCCGGCATGGGCCATTCGGGTGCGGCGCGTGCGGGCATGGACAACTTCACCAAGACCGCAGCGTTCGAATGGGGTTACGCCGGGGTGCGGGTCAACGCGGTAGCGCCGGGCTGGATTGCCTCCAGCGGCATGGACACCTACGAAGGCGCGTTCAAGGCCGTGATCCCGACCCTGCGCGAACACGTGCCGCTCAAGCGCATCGGCACCGAGTCGGAAGTCAGTGCGGCCATTGTGTTCCTGCTCAGCCCCGCCGCGGCCTTCATCAGCGGCAGCACCCTGCGCATCGACGGCGCCGCCAGCCTGGGCAACCGCGCCTGGCCGCTGCACAAGGCGCACCCACCGAGCGCGCCGTTCAATGGTTTCCACCGCGCGTATCTACCCGACGTGCTCAAGGCGGAGCAATAAACCATGCCCGTGATTGAAAGCTCGATCGATGCCCACAGCCCGCAGTTCGCACAGAACCGCGAAGCCCTGCTCGCCACCATCGCGCAGTGGCGCCAGTTGGAAGATGCCCTGCTCAGCAAGGCCCAGGAGGCCAAGCCCAAGTTCGACCAACGTGGCCAACTGCTGCCCCGCGAGCGCCTCAACCGGCTGCTGGACCCCGGCGCGCCGTTCCTGGAACTGGCCAGCCTCGCCGGCTACAAGCTCCACGACGACAAGGACGGCAGCGCGGCCGGTGGCGGTTTGATCGCCGGCATCGGCTACGTCAGCGGTGTGCGCGTGCTGGTGGTGGCCAACAACAGTGCGATCAAGGGCGGCACCATTTCGCCTACGGGTTTGAAAAAATCCCTGCGCCTGCAACAGATCGCCATGGAGAACAAGCTGCCGGTGGTGACCCTCGCTGAAAGCGGCGGTGCCAACCTCAACTACGCGGCAGAGATTTTCGTCGAAGGCGCACGCAGCTTCGCCAACCAGGCGCGCATGTCCGCCATGGGCCTGCCCCAGATCACCGTGGTACACGGCTCGGCCACGGCGGGCGGCGCCTACCAGCCGGGGCTGTCGGATTACGTGGTGGTGGTGCGCGGTAAGGCCAAGCTATTCCTGGCTGGGCCGCCGCTGCTCAAGGCAGCGACCGGCGAAGTCGCCAGCGACGAGGAACTGGGCGGTGCCCAAATGCACGCGCAAACCGCAGGCACCGCCGAATACCTGGCTGAAAACGACGCCGACGGCATACGCATCGTGCGCGAGATTGTCAGCCTGTTGCCTTGGAATGATCGCCTGCCGCCTGCGCCCAAGCGGGCTTATCAGGAGCCGCTGTACCCGGTCGACGACTTGCTGGGACTGATCCCCGACGACCCGAAAAAACCCTATGACGTGCGCGAAATCCTCGCACGCCTGGGCGACGGTTCGAACTTCCTGGAGTTCAAGGGCGAGTTCGACCCCCACACCGTCTGCGGTCACCTGCACATCCAGGGGCGGGCCGTCGGCGTCATCGGCAACAACGGCCCGATCACCCCCAAGGGCGCCAGCAAGGCCGCGCAGTTTATCCAGCTGTGCGACCAGAGCCGTACGCCGCTGCTGTTCCTGCACAACACCACCGGTTTTATGGTCGGCACCGAGTCGGAGCAACAAGGCGTGATCAAGCACGGCGCCAAGATGATCCAGGCCGTGGCCAATGCACGCGTCGCTAAACTCACCCTCGTGGTCGGCGGCTCTTACGGCGCCGGCAACTATGCGATGTGCGGACGCGGCCTCGACCCACGCTTTATCTTCGCCTGGCCCAACAGCCGTACCGCCGTGATGGGCGGCGCGCAAGCCGGCAAGGTGCTGCGGATTGTCACCGAGGCCAAACAACTGAAGAACGGCCTGGTGCCGGACCCCAAGGTGCTGGATATGCTGGAGCAAGTCACTGCGCAGAAGCTCGAGAGTCAATCCACCGCGCTGTATGGCAGTGCGAACCTGTGGGATGACGGGCTGATCGACCCACGGGATAGCCGCACGCTGCTGGGGTTTCTGCTGGATATCTGTGATGAAGCCGAAGTGCGGGAGTTGCAGCCGAACAGCTTTGGTGTGGCGCGTTTCTAACCGGAGAATAAGCACAATGATCTTCACCCAGGAACATCATGAACTGCGCCGCACCGTCCGCGCCTTCGTCGACCGCGAGATCAACCCCTACGTCGACGAATGGGAAAAAGCCGGCCGCTTTCCCATCCACGACCTCTTCCGCAAGGCCGGCGACCTCGGCCTGCTGGGCATTTCCAAACCCGAGCAATTCGGCGGGATGGGCCTGGACTACAGCTACTCGATCGTCGCCGCCGAAGAGTTCGGCACCATACGCTGCGGTGGCATCCCCATGTCCATCGGCGTGCAGACCGACATGTGCACCCCCGCCCTCGCCCGCTTCGGTTCCGACGAATTGCGCGACGAATTCCTGCGCCCGGCCATCAGCGGCGAACAAGTGGGCTGCATCGGCGTCTCGGAAACCGGTGCGGGCTCCGATGTGGCCGGGCTGAAGACCCATGCGCGCAAGGACGGCGACGACTACGTGATCAACGGCAGCAAGATGTGGATCACCAACTCCCCCAGCGCCGACTTTATCTGCCTGCTGGCCAACACCTCCGACGACAAGCCGCATATCAACAAGTCGCTGATCATGGTGCCGATGAACACTCCGGGCATCAGCGTCAGCCCGCCCTTGGAAAAACTCGGTATGCACAGCTCCGAGACCGCCCAGGTATTTTTCGATGGCGTGCGCGTGCCACAGCGTTATCGCATCGGCCATGAGGGGGCCGGCTTTATGATGCAGATGCTGCAATTCCAGGAAGAACGCCTGTTTGGCGCGGCCAATATGATCAAGGGCCTGGAGTACTGCATCGACAGCACCATCGACTACTGCAAAGAGCGCCAGACGTTCGGCAAGGCGCTGATCGACAACCAGGTGATTCACTTTCGCCTGGCTGAACTTGCCACCGAAATCGAATGCCTGCGCGCCTTGGTCTACCAGGCCACCGAGCAATACATCAAAGGCCAGGACGTCACGCGCCTGGCCTCCATGGCCAAGCTCAAGGCCGGGCGCCTGGGCCGTGAAGTCAGCGACAGCTGCCTGCAATATTGGGGTGGCATGGGCTTTATGTGGGACAACCCGGTGGCCCGCGCCTATCGCGATGTGCGCCTGGTATCGATTGGCGGCGGTGCCGACGAGATCATGCTGGGCATTATCTGCAAACTGATGGGCACCCTGCCGGGGAAAAAACCATGAACACCCTGCTGCTCGAACCGCATAACGGGGTGCTGCATATCACCCTCAACCGGCCGGAAAGCCGCAATGCAATGAGCCTGGAAATGGTCAATGAACTGCGCGCGGTGCTGGCGGGGTTGGACAGCCAGGTGCGCGCGGTGGTGATCAGTGGCGCAGGCGGACACTTTTGCGCCGGTGCCGATGTGAAGGATCTGGTCAGCGCAGGCGATCAATTGCAGGCGCTGAACCGGGCCTTTGGCGCTTTGCTGCAAGACGTGGAAGCCGTGTCGCCAGTGGTCATCGTGGTGCTGCAAGGCGCAGTGCTGGGCGGTGGGTTTGGGTTGGCCTGCGTGAGTGACATCGCGATTGCCGATCACCAGGCGCAGTTCGGTTTGCCGGAGACCAGCCTGGGGTTGCTGCCGGCACAGATTGCGCCGTTCGTGGTCAAGCGTATCGGCCTGACCCAGGCGCGGCGACTGGCACTCACCGCCGCACGCTTTGATGGACTGGAAGCTGAACGGCTGGGGCTGGTGCACTTCACCGAGCGCGATCCGCAGGCGTTGGCGGAGCGTTTGGATGAGGTATTGGGGCAAGTGCTGCGCTGCGCGCCAGGCGCCAACGCACGCACCAAGGCGCTGTTGCTGGCCAGTGTGGAGCAGCCGTTGGGGCCGCTGCTGGACCAGGCGGCGCAGTGGTTTGCCGAGGCGATGACCAGTGAAGAAGGGATCGAGGGGACGCAGGCTTTTGTGCAGAAGAGAAAGCCTGGGTGGTGCAAATGACGCCCGCTGAGCATGGGTATCTACACAATTTTCAGTGGTCTGTGGCGAGGGAGCTTGCTTCCGTGG